>CAZTWC010000238.1:0-6032 GCA_964617105.1 uncultured Myxococcia bacterium | reverse complement strand
TAAAGCCAGAATCTATCGTGATGACTTGCACAATTTAACTTTTTCCAAACTAGAGTTAGAAACACTGTTAAAGGGCTCTCCGGGCGGCGATATGGCAGAGAGAGCTAAAAAAGATCTGGTTGAAATGATCAATCGCTCACCACAACCTATAAAATTGACGCCCCGGTCCGTATCTTCTCCTGCTATACCAAAGAAAGAACCGGAAAAATCGTTAAGTAATAAAGTCAATACCCAACCCCTAACTATCATCTGGAAAAAAATCGATAATGGCCTTAAAGTTGAAATAACCACCAACTGCCCTATTAACTACCAGTTGGGAGAAGTCCCCCCCGATTCCAAACGAAAATTACCCTGGAGAATTTTTTTCGATTTACCGGGCCATAAACTACCTGGGAAAGCCAGAAAACTGATCTCCGTAAACCAAAAAAGCCTCAGGCAAATAAGAGCCGCTATGTTCAAATCCAACGTTACTCGAGTGGTGTTGGATATTGCCCAAAGCGACTGTTACCAGATTAAGAAAGAAAACCATCGCGTAGCCATATCCCTTTGGAATCCGGGATCCGGTCCGATTGGATGCCGTTCTCTTAAAATGAAAACCCATGCTAAAATACCAGACAAGCCCCCTTTGACTAAAAACGATTCTCATAAGCGTAACCTGGCAATTAAGACTCCAAAAGATATTAAAAAGATAAAGAAAAACCAAAAGCCATCTTATACCGACCGCAATAAAACCTTTCGAGTTAAAAAAGTGGTTATTGATCCTGGTCACGGTGGGGAAGATCCTGGCGCAATTGGAGTTGGGGGACTATTTGAAAAAGATGTAACTTTACGCCTGGCCAAACTGCTGTACACCAGTTTAAAAAAGATGGATTTGCAAGTAAAACTTACCCGTACCAAAGATCAATATATCAGTTTAGAAGATAGAACCGCTATTGCTAACAAATGGGGGGCAGATCTGTTTATCTCTCTGCATGTAAACTCTTTTACTAACCATAAAACCAGAGGATTTGAAACCTATTATCTAAATATAACTGATGACCGTTACGCCATTAAACTGGCGGCAAGAGAAAACTTTTCCAGTGAAAAAGAGATGGATGACCTACAATTTATTCTGGCTGATTTAGCCTTAAAATCAAATGTAAAGGACTCCATCCGGCTAGCCACCCTGGTCCAAAAATCGATGGTAGGTGGATTGAGATTCAAATACATGAGGATAAAGGATCACGGAGTCAAACATGCTCTGTTTTACGTATTACTTGGGGCTAATATGCCGGCTATCCTGGTGGAGACCGGTTTTATCAGCAATCCTCAGGAAGAGCGCTTGCTTTCTTCCAGGACATTTTTAAAACGAATGGCCAATTCCATCACCAAAGGGATAATAAATTATATCAAAGATCTCTCCGTATCCTACAATTACCACAAAAAGTCCAGGTGAACGTTTATCGCGGCAGTATAAACATTGAAAAAAAAATAACTTGTGATAGTATAATACTACTATGAACGATACTCTAGATGATAGACAATATACCAGGATTGAAACTTTCCTGGAAGTTGAGATGCATTTTTACGATGAGGAAATCTCACAGGAGAATTCTTCATCCAGAGTAGAAAAACCACAGGTAATCTTTGGTAGAATTCGCAACATTTCTGCGGGAGGGATGTATATCGTTACTACCTCTCCCCTGCCATCAATTAATCGGTTTACTGTTCAGGTAAAATTTCCCGGTCATGACGAGAAAATTATTATCCCCTCCTATGTAAAACGATTTTCTGATTTGAAAAATGGGTTTTTCGGGTTGGGAATATCCTTTAAACCCATCCGGGACATCGAAAAAGAGGATGAAACCGCCATCCACAGCCCTGAACTTACAGAAATAACCGAGACCAAACAAGGTGCAATAGAACTGGATACAGATAAGTTGCGGCAACGTATCTCCCGATATATTTTCAATACCAGGGAGATAACCACCTTACCGACTGTTGTTGATACCCTGGTTGACATTGCCAATAACGAAAAGTCAACCGTTGTTGAAATGGCCGATGTAATCGCCAGCGATATTGCTCTGTCAACTAATATTCTACGGGTAGCCAACTCTGCTTTCTACGGTTTCAACCGTAATGTAGAAAGTGTTAAACAGGCTATCCTGCTCATCGGTTTTAACCCTATTGTAAACCTGGCCATCTCTACATCGGTAATGGATCTGTTTGGGGCTGAAAACTTAAATTCTCATATTGGCAAGTTCTGGTTTCATTCCTGGGCTTGCGGAAGTGTAGCCAGAATTCTGGCTCCCAGGTTTAATTTACCTAAAGATATATGTTTTACCGCCGGACTTTTACACGATATTGGCAAGTTAATTATAAAAAATGTGTTGCCCATTGAGTTTAATCGAATTGTCGAAAAAGTTGAAAAAAGTAAACTTAAATTCCTTGACATAGAGCGTGAAATACTTGGTATAGATCACCAGGAAGTTGGGTTTTTATGCTGTCAAAAGTGGAATTTCCCTGACAACCTGAGGGAAACTACTCTTAATCATCACTTTGACTTTGACGGTAACCAGATAAATTCACCCCTGGTAGCATTGATTCACCTTAGTGACAATCTTTGTAATACTCTCAAACTCGGCAATATAGTAAACTATTCTCCTTCCCTGGTAGACAATAGGGCGCTAGCCATTCTAAAGATTGATAAAAAATTGGAAGATCAGATTCAATTAGAGATCCGGCGGGAAAAAGATCTGATCCAAAATTCTTTTCGGGATATATATGGCAGAAAAGAGTAAAGATAGATACCTGGCAGTCCAAGAGTCTATTGCCAAAACCGCTAAAAATTGCGGCCGAAAACCAGAAGATATAACCCTGGTGGCGGTTAGCAAAAAAAAGAAATCAGAAGACATTTTAGAATTAGCCTCCCTGGGACATCGGGTTTTTGGTGAGAGTTATGTCCAGGAGATGCAGGAAAAATATCGCTTTTTAAAGGACCATAACTTTCAATGGCACTTCATCGGTCATTTGCAAACCAACAAGGTAAAATATATTATTGATAAAGTGTCCCTTATCCACAGCGTGGACAGATTTAAACTGGCTAAAGAGATCAATCGAAGGGCAGAGGCTATCGGCCGTAAAATAGATATTTTGCTACAGGTAAACCTGGCCGGTGAAAAGACAAAATCCGGTACTTTATCTAGTGAAGTGGAAAGCCTGATAGTTGAGGTTGGTAAATTGAAAAATATAAGGATTACCGGTTTGATGTCCATGCCGCCATTTTTTCAAAATCCTGAACAGGTCAGGCCTTTTTTCAACCAATTGCGATGTTTGAGAGATAGTTTGATTCATTTGGGGTATTCTTTACCCGAACTTTCCATGGGAATGTCCAATGACTTTCCAGTGGCAATTTCTGAAGGGGCGACCTTAATTCGAGTAGGTACCTCATTGTTTGGTCCCAGAGAATAGATTATTCAGGAGGAATTGTTTTATGAATTTAACTCCAATTGAGATCGAGCAGGCTGAGTTCAGTAATGCCTGGAAAGGCTATAACCCTCAGATGGTACGCTCCTTTTTAGCCAGGGTGGCCAGCCAGGTAACCAGTCTTAACCGAGATAATAAAGAAAAAGATGACCAAATCCGTAAATTAGAAGCAGAATTGGATAGAGCCCGGCAACAGGAGGACTGTTTACGTGACGCCCTGGTGGCAGCCCAAAAAATGTCTAAAGATATAGAAAAAACCGCCAACAAAAAGGCTGGCGCCATAATTGCTGAGGCTGAGATTAGCGGAGAAAAAATTGTCCAGGACGCCTATCAGCGGTTTACCGAAATTATGGATGATATTCGCCAACTTAAGTGGCAACGAAACAGATTTGAAGATGAGGTAAGGGGGATTATCAACTTCCACCAAAATTTACTTTCCGCCATTACAGAAAGAGAAGAAGAGGAACCTCCTCTGGAAGATAGTATTACCAGCATCAAAGTCCAAAAGTAACACTTCGGATTGGGAGATTCTATTTCCCCTTTGGAGAATAAATTCGAATCTGATGAGAACTTTTTATACCCAAAAAACTGATGACCTTTTTATTAATGTTTTTGTTAAGCCTGGTAGTGCTGCCGACAAAATCATCGGGATTCATAGCGATTCTAATATCAATGCTCTAAAGATCAAGTTAACCGCCCCTCCGGTGGAAGGAGAGGCAAACAAAGCGCTAATTAAATTTTTGGCCATTCTGTTGAAAATCGGGAAAACCAGAATTGAAATAATCAAAGGCCATAGATCCAGATTAAAAGTGGTGCGGTTAAAAGATATGACCAAAGAAAAGTTCTCTGGATTTTTTCCGGAAATTATAAACCAAAAGAGAACGTAATGGCCAGATACGATCCTCTAAAAAAACGATTTACCCTGGTAATGGGTAAAGGTGGAGTTGGGAAAAGTACTATTACTGCCGCCCTGGCCTACAGTGCTGCCATGAAAGGCAAGAAAGTTCTGGTAGCTGAAGTCAATGCCAACGAGCGGATGAGCTACTTTTTTGGTTCAACCAGCGTTGGTTCAGAGATCAAAGAAATTTTTCCCAACATTTTTGCAGTTAATATGAATCCGTCTGACACTATTAGAGAATTAGTAATTTACCACCTTAAATATCGCCTAATTTACGAGGCTGTATTTGAAAACCGGCTGATCAAATATTTTCTTCAGGCCATTCCCGCCCTGGGCGAACTGGTGATGCAAGGAAAACTCAAACACCATGAACAGGAACAGGATGAGGAAACCGGCAGCCCCCGATTTGACCGAATTATTGTGGATTGTCCTTCAACCGGGCACGGAATTTCCTTTTTAGCGGTATCTTCAGAGTTATGCAAAGCGGTACCGGGTGGTCAATTTTTTAAGCATGCTCAACATGTCAGAGATCTACTTACTGACCATGAAACCACACAATTACACATAGTAACCCATTTGGAAGAGATGCCGGTAAATGAGGCTAAAGAGATCTTTCAATCCGCCAGGGATTACCTCAATATTTCCGTGGGCGGTTTGTTTATTAACAATATACTTCAACCAACCTTTTTTTCAGATCAGGAGATGAAGCAGGTTAATGAATTGGAAAAGATACACTCTTCAGAAAAATATCGGGAAATCCCATCTCTTGAAACCCTGTTTAAAACTGCTTCTATCTACCAAAGTCGAACCCAATTGGAGCGTCATTACCTTGGACAACTAAAAGAACAGATGGATCTGCCGTTCTTCCAGATTCCATATTTGTTTACTGATAAATTTAATTTTGAGACCATCCGCACCATCAGCCATACTATAGAAAACAATATACAACTATTATGAGCCCAGATTTTAAAACAAATAATTTGTCTGCCGCCTTGGCATCCAAGCGAGTTATTGTCTGTCTCGGTGGAGGAGGTGTAGGCAAAACTTCCATATCCGCCGCTATTGGAACCTATTATGCTCAAAAAGGGAAAAAAGTTCTGGTGATGACCATTGACCCGGCAAAAAGACTGGCCGATTCCCTAAACCTGGAGCGGCTCGATAATGTGGAGATGTTGGTCCCGGTTGAAAAATTTATCAGTGCCGGGATGGAACCTCCCCGGGGGCAATTATATGCCATGATGTTGAATATCAAACATACCTGGGATGAATTAATAAAAACCCATGCTACCTCTCCTGAACAAGGGGAAAATATTCGTCAAAATCATCTTTACCAACGGCTTTCAACTGCCCTGGCAGGTTCCCAGGAATATATGGCTATGGAAAAATTATACCAGGTTCATTCCCGGGACGATTATGACCTGGTAGTGGTGGATACTCCCCCAACCTCCAATGCGCTGGACTTTCTAGATACCCCTAACCGGATGATTGATCTTTTGGAAAATAATTTTGTCCGGCTGATGGCTATGCCCTATTTGCATTCCGCTAAATGGGGGTATAAGATATTTCATTTTGGAACAAATTATGCTATAAAAACACTCAGTCGCTTTACCGGTGTAGAAACCTTGAATGCCCTGGCCCAATTTATGGGAGAATTTAAGGGGATGTATGA
>CAZTWC010000237.1:0-6086 GCA_964617105.1 uncultured Myxococcia bacterium | reverse complement strand
CCAAAGCATTAATTCGCCTTTTACTTTCTTGCAGCCCGCTAGACGAATACAACTCTCCTTCGTAAATTCTCAACTCCCGCCGGATAACCTTATCCCTGGTTTTATCATTTCCCTTGGCCAGGATTTTTTCAAAATAAACCTTTTTGCCTTTTTGTATATCAAAGGTCAGGTGGATAATATTTTTTTTCTCCTCCACCTGGTGAATAGGAGTGATGGTTACATAAGCATAACCCTGGTCTCTATAAATATTACTTAAACGGGCAATATCACCGTTCATTTTACTCAGATTGAACAGTTCTTCACTCTTTATGGTCAGCAGCGAGTTTAAATCTTTTTTATTGGTGATTCGTTGGCTGTCAAGGGTGGTATAAACATCATGCTTCGCAGGAAGATCGCCGGAAAAATCGAGTTTACCCAGATTGTATTGTTTCCCTTCGGCCAGCGAGATGGTAATGGTTATATGTTTTTTATCAGGACCAAGATATACTTTTGGCGCCTGTACTCTAATATTTACAAAGCCGTGGTCATAGTAATATTTCTTAATCAACTCCACATCAGCGGCTAAGTATTCCTCTTTGTAATTCCCGTCCGAGGTTAAAAAAGAGAACAGGTTGCCTTCTTTAGTAAGCATAAATTCTTTTAGGGTATTGTCTTTAACCTTTTTATTGCCGATAAACAGGATGTTTCTGATAGTTACCTTAGCGTGTTCATTGACAATAAATTTAATATCAACCTGGTTATTTGTCTGATCCTGGATTTGATATGAAACCTGGGCCAGAAAATAGCCTTTTTCCACATATAGAGTTTGTATTTTTTTTACGTTTTCTTCCAACTTAAGAATATTGAGGATAGAGAATTGCTTTAGATCCACCACATCTTTAATGTCATCTTCGGTTAGTTCATCGTTACCAACATATTCGATTTTGTTTATGGATGGTTTTTCTTCTACAATATAGGTAAGTATTTTTTGACCATTGTCTATAGTTAGCAGCGACACCCGCACATCTTTGAAGAAACCCATATTAAAGATTTTTTTAATATCCCCAGACACTTTTTCTTGGTCCAGGGTTTCACCCTCTTTTTGACTGAGTTCCATTTTGATGGCGTCAGCCTCAACTTTTTGGTTTCCGCTCACCAGTATCCTGGAGATAGTTGGCGTTGATTGGGCCATGGCCGTGGAAATAGATATAAAATTATTTCTGCCAGGGGAGATAGATAAAAGAGTGCTTATCAAAAAAAGAAAAGCAGGTAGTATAAATGAAATCATTGACGTTTTGGACATCTTAACTCAACTCTCAAATCTCAAATTTCCACCAAGTCTCCATTGAGCAACTGGAATTGGCTCGGCATAGTGGATGCTAGTTCCTGGTTGTGAGTAACATTGATAAGAGTCATATCATATTTTTGATTTAAATTCAGCAATAGATCGTGCATTTTTTTTCCGGTATTGGAATCCAGGTTTCCAGTGGGTTCATCGGCCAGTATCAGAGAGGGCATCATAACTATGGCTCTGGCCAGAGCCACCCGTTGTTGCTCTCCGCCCGACAATTCTCCCGGTTTGTGCCCCATCCGCTCTTTAAGCCCAACATCTAGCAAGAGTTCTTGAGCTTTGAATTCAATTTCATCTTTTTTCATACCGGCTATTAATCCAGGCATCATGGTGTTTTCCAAAGCAGTGAATTCAGGCATAAGGTGATGAAATTGAAAGATGAAACCGATGCTTTTATTTCTAAAATGTGATTTATTCCGGTGATTCATCTGGTTTATATCGGTTCCCTCAAAGAGAATTTGCCCTTTGGATGGAGTATCTAAGGCGCCTATTAGGTTCAACAGGGTACTTTTGCCAACTCCGGAGGCGCCAACAATAGCTATGGCCTCCCTGGTACTCAGTTTTAAGTTGATCCCTTTTAAAACCTGAATTTGTTGTTGGTTTTTTTGGTAAGTTTTATGAAGATCCCTGATCTCCAGCAAGTCATTCATTCCTCAAACCTTCCACCGGATTCACCCTGGCAGCGCGCAGGGCGGGAAAAAGCGTGGCGAGCAGACTGATTACTATGGCGAAAACCGAAACCAGTAACACCTCGCCCAGATTTATTTGCACCGGCAGTTTATTAATATAATACACTTCTGGGTCCATTTTTATTCCATATTTGTTGATAATAAAACAAAGAATAAGCCCCAGAGTGATCCCTATTATGGTTCCCAGCACTCCAATTATTAACCCTTTATACATAAACAGGCGCATAATTCCGTCATCATCAGCCCCCATTGATTTTAATATGGATATCTCTCTGGTCTTTGCCATCACCGTCATGGTCAGCGTACTAATAATATTAAAAGAAGCCACCAGCACAATAAATATGAGAATCAGGAACATCACCCGCTTTTCCAACTTAAGGGCATCAAGTAGATTTTGGTTTAATTCCATCCAACCTTTTATTACCAAATTATGGTTTTTGAAATATGAAAGAAGCCGGGGAATCAATTTTTCCACCATATAGATATCCCTGACCTTAAATTCGATATTGCTCACCTTCTTGCCCATACTGAAAAAACTCTGAGCCTCGTTAAGGCCGATATAGGCAAGCCGGGAATCGTATTCGTACATTCCTGAATAGAAAATACCCGCCACCCTGAATCTCCTGCTCTTGGGCAGAGGACCAAAGGGGCCTATATCTCCCAGGGGTGCCGTAATGGTAAGTGGATCTCCGATTTGGAGACGTAAACTCCTGGTCAACTCACGACCCAAAATAATTCCCGGGAGCCGTTTATAAGGAGTTAGTCCCAGTACTCCTCCCTCTTTGTTAACCCTTTTTTCTAAAAAGGAATAAAAGGCTGGTCTGGATTTTATAAAGGTCAAATCCCCTTTTTCCAGGTTATTGGCGATTTGGGTCACTTTTCCGGCAGTATTGACATCTATCCCTTTTAACAGTATACCCGAATAATTATCGGCAGATCTGGCCATGACTTCGTTTATAATATAAGGAGTAGCGCTAATCACCTGGTGTTCGCCGGTTATCTTGTCTGTAATTTGGTTATAGTGTCCCAGATCACCTTCCAGTTTACTAATAGTGCCATGAGCATTGGTGGCTAGAATTTTTTCGGTTAGATCCTGCTCAAAACCACTCATTACGCTCAAAACCACAATTAAAGCTGTTACTCCAAGGATTACGCCGCCAATGGAGATCATAGTGATGAGGGAGATAAACAGGTTCTTTTTTTTCGATCTCAAGTAACGTTTGGCAATAAAATATTCATAGGCCATTGCTCAAATAGATCCTTAAAATCAAAATTAGGTAATCGATCCAACCGGTTCGGTTCGGTTCGGTTCGGTTCGGTTCGGTGTTAGTCCACATTCTTTAATAATGGGAAGAGGATCACTTCCCGGATATTTTGTGAGTCGGTCAGGATCATAACCAGCCGATCAATGCCAATCCCTTCGCCGGCAGTAGGTGGCATACCATATTCCAGAGCCCGGATATAATCAGCATCATAGTCCATGGCTTCTTCATCACCACCGGCTTTTAATTCCATTTGCTTCTCAAATCGCTCTTTTTGGTCTAAAGGATCGTTTAACTCGCTAAAAGCGTTGGCTATTTCCATGCCGGAGATGTAAAGCTCAAACCGGTCGACAAAATCGGGGTTATCATCTTTTTTACGGGACAAAGGCGATACTGCAATAGGAAAATCGGTGATAAAAACTGGCCCTACTAATTTTTCTTCTGTAGTTAACTCAAATAACTCCATCTGTAGTTTTCCCAGGTCGGTTTGGGGGTCAATTTCTACTTGCAACTCTTTAAATTTGTTGAGCAATGCTTCTTTGTCAGAGCATTGATCTTTGGAGATACCAGCATATTTTTCAATGGCATCCAACAGGCTGAGGCGTTGCCAGGGCGGGGTGAAATCTATCTCTTGCCCCAGGTAGGTAATTTTACTATCTCCTCGCAACTCCTTAACCAGGTCGGAGATCATGGTTTCGGTAAATAGCATCAGATCCTGGTAGGTGGCATAGGCCATGTAAAACTCCAGCATGGTAAATTCAGGGTTATGCTGGGAGGATATACCTTCGTTGCGAAAATTTTTATTTATTTCAAAGACCCTTTCCAAACCACCTACCACAAGTCTCTTTAAAAAGAGCTCTGGCGCCACTCGTAAATAGAGGTCCATATCTAAAGCGTTGTGATGAGTGGAAAAGGGTTTCGCTGTGGCGCCGCTGGCCAACGAGTGCATCATTGGGGTTTCTACTTCCAGAAAATCTTGTGATTCAAGGAACCTTCTTATATAGTTTATCGCCTTGGCTCTGGCGATAAAGTTATCTTTTATTTGGGGATTGGCAATAAGGTCAACATATCTCTGTCGGTACCTGGTTTCGATATCGGTCAATCCGTGCCATTTTTCCGGCAAGGGCAGAAAGGACTTAGTTACCAATTGGTATTGGCTGGGCAAAATGGTCAGTTCGCCGGTTCTGGTTCTGAACAGGGAACCGGAAACGCCCACATGATCTCCTACATCGGTTAATTTGTAGCATTGAAAGTTGTCTCCCAATAGGTTCTTAGCCACATAGACTTGTATCTCCGCTTTCCGGTCCCGTATTTTAATAAAACCCGCTTTTCCAAATCGGCGGATAGCTATCACCCGACCGGCTACCTGAAAATTCTGATCCAGTTTTTCCAGCTCCTCCTCATTTAGGTTTTCTCCCTTGGCAATCAATTGGTCAATAGTATTTTTGACTATAAAATCGTTGCCAAAAGGGTTATTGCCCATCTCTCTTAATTTCTCCGCCTTTTCGATACGGTTTGTTCTTAATTGCTCCAGTGCATCCATTATTATTTCCTTAAGGTGTAAATTTTTAATAAGTGTCCGGCAGGTTCGAGGCAATTTTCGCAACGAAGTTAATTTCCGGATAGTTTATTCATTGAAACCATAGTTAAATATAAAATAAAGTCAAGATAAAATTGTCAATAAACTTGACTGCCATATTGATTTAAGTTATCATTAAGACTATAGAAAAGTTATAATATTTCCCAAAGGAAATTCACTTATAGTCATGCCCCAAAAGGATCCTTTTAACACTTATACCATGGCAGAAATTTTTCTGCGTCAGGGGTACTCAAAGCGTGCAAAAAAAATATTAAAATCATTAAAAAATCTTCCCTCCAGCCATAAAGACAAAATAGAAAAAAAAATTAACATCTTACAGAAATTATTAAACAATTTATCACAACATCAAAAAGCCATTGACAGTAATAAAGATATATCTTAAAATTAACATTCAGAATTGGAAACAAGTTTGGGAATTCCAGTATGAGCATAGATAATAATTTATTTGGGATATATCTTTTAGAAAAAGAGGTGATTTCGCCAGAAAATCTCCTCACGGCTATTGAGATGGCTCCCCATATAACCTTAGAACTGGACGATCAGGAAATAATTGATATCTATTCAGTCATTACTTCAATAGAACAGCCATCTACTCAAAAAACATCGAACTCTGAACTTTCCAAAAAGGATAAAGATGTTCTCTGTTTGAGCGAATCCATGGTCTCCCAGGGTTTTTTAATACGAAGCGACCTAAAAGATCTGCTTGAAGAGTATTGCTCCAGTTACGCTTTATCCGAAAATGTTTTTGAAACCATAATTACCGTCTCCGAGAAAGAGAAATATGCCAATATTCTTTTCGAACTGTTTAAAGATAAATTTTCCGAGGTGGCTAAATTAGATATTCAAGAGATGTATAGCAACGATGATAGAAAATGCTTATCCCAGTATCTATCTGTTCTAACCAGATTTACCGGCGATCTTGATTGTGAGTGTATCATCTCCTATCCCCAGAATTTGGCGGAAGAGATTACCTTACGGGCCTGGGGAAAAGAGCTTGGACAGGAAGACAAGATAATTTTGATGATTGACGCTCTGGCAGAAATAAGCAATGTAATTTTTGGCAATGCCATGATTCTTCTTGGTGATGAAGGAGTTAATTGCCAGATTATGGTGCCGAAAATATACAAAGGATTTGAGGGGATCTATTACGAACTTCCTAGCCAGCAGTACGATATGAAAGATCTGTATATGCGCAAAATTTCAAT
>CAZTWC010000236.1:0-6149 GCA_964617105.1 uncultured Myxococcia bacterium | reverse complement strand
TTGGCAAACTCCTGATAGGCCATTCCTATCCGGCATAGAGCGGCTATACCGTACTTGCCGGCGCCAATTTTTAACACCTCAGTGTACCGGTTGCGTATTTTCTGCAAAGCCAAGGCCTTGGCTTTGAGGTCCTTCCTCAAGCGCCGCTGAGGTAACCGTAACTTGATGTTGAAATATTTGACAAACTCCTGCTCCACGAAATAAAAATAGGTCTCAGCCACGTAATGCAATACTTGCTGGCTGGTTTTCAACTCTTCGGGCAGTTTATGATACTCTTTTTGTATAGTTAAATAGAGACGTTCGGCCCGCTTTACCTTTTTCATGTTCATCAACGCCTTGGCCTGGTAATAGAGAGCGCTGTATTTACGCAGGGGGGTTCCCTTCTTGCGATATTTTCGAGGAAATCTGGTGAATATCCTTAAAGCCTTAGGCCAATTTTCCTCTTTGTTGTAAATAAGGCCAATTTTGAAATAGATGTCGGGAACATCTTTGTTTTTCCTACAGATCTTAGCATATTTGTTATAATTCTTAATGGCAGTGGTATTATCCCCCAACCCTTCATAAAGAACGGCCGAATTAAACAGGGCATCACACCGTTTTTTACTCTTTTTGTATTTTTTGGAAAAATTGTGATAATAATCAGCAGATTTTTTCAGGTGAGCCATATGACCGTAGAAAGAAGCCAATTTCCATAAAGAGTCCTCCGCCAATTTCGTTTTTTTGTATTCGGCCAATAATCTCTCACCACTTTTAGCGGCCTTGTCTAGTTTCTCCAGATTGTTATAGGCGACCATGGCGTTGTATAAGGCGGTATCCGAGTATTTAGACTTGGGAAACTCATCAACAAACACCAGATACTTTTTGGCTGCATCTTCATATTTTTTCTCAGCCTCAATTCCCATAACAATTTTAAAGGATGCTCCCTCAATAAGAGACTGTAGTTCTTTACTAAATTTTTTCCTCTTTTTACCCTTGGTCAATTTCTTGTTCTTCCGGAATATCCGCGCCCACTTGTTGAGATTTACCCAGTCCTCCTTGACGTTAAAACTGTCCAGGATCAAATGAGCCGCCATATTGCCAAATTTGCTGGTGGGCCAGCGGGATATAATCTCCCCAAACCTCTTGGCTGCCTCTTCAAAATGGTTGTAATCATAGTAAATCTTGGCGGCTTTAAACTTTACCAGTTTCAACTCTTGACTCTTGGGGGCGATATTAAAATAACGCTCACAACTAGCGGCCAGTTTCTGCTCGTAATCGGGTATATCCTTTTTCTCATATTCCCGACCTTTCACCAGTTTCTTAACTTTTACCATCCGTTTGATATTGCCTTTATGCTCCTTTTCTTTTAATTTTTCCCCTTTTCTCAAAGTACGCTTTTTAAAACCATACACTAACTTCTCATAGGCCAAAATAGCATTGTATGCTGCATTCTTGGCATACAGCCCGGTTGGTTTCTCCTTCACCACCAGGTCGTACTGGTTGGAGGCCATTTCATACTCCTGGATCAAAAAGAGAATTTCGGCGTAGAAAAAACGTAACTTATAAGCATGAGCGCCTTTTGGAAAATTTTTCAAATACTGTTTATACAACTCTCGGGTGGTTTTGTAAGTAATTTGACTTCCAGTTTTTTGCGCTTCGGTGTGATAGTTGATGGCCAATTCCCGCAAAGCGCTTTCCGTCAAATCATAGGCATTTATCAACGCCTGCCTGTTGGCCCGGTTGGCCTTAGCCCAGGGTGAACGGGGACGGTATAGGTTTACCAAACGCTTCATCTCCACAATCACCCGCTTTTTACTGCCCATCCGATCAAACCCCCGGGCAATTTTGCCTTGATATACTGGCGCCATGGGCGAGAAGGGATTTTCATTAATCAAGATTCGGTAGGAGCGGATACTCTGCTCGTATTTTCCTTGATCCATATAGATCCTGGCCAACTTGGTAAAGAGTTTGTGACCAATTTCGATTCCTCCCACCCTTTCCATGTATTCCTTGGCAGCTTCCACTGCATCCACCTGACTAAAGGCAAGAACTATATCGTTGAGTGCCTCTCTGGTCAGCCGAATCCGGTTGGCGTCTGCCTTCTTCTTTTGCAACTCACTGTAGGCGATAACTTTCTTAAATTTGCGGATAGACTCAGCATACTCACCCAAATTAAAGTCGCACCAGGCCAATTTGTAGAGAGCATAAGCATATACCTTAGACTTGCGGTCGCTCATAGCCTTCTTATAGGCCGTGATGGCTTTCTGCAATTTTCGCTGATTGAAAAAATGCTCGCCCATGGCCAAGTAGGCGTCTGGCACATAAGGACTTTTGGGATGCTGTTTAATCAATTTCCAGTAATGGCCCACCCCTTTGCGTTTTTTGCCCATATCGTAGAAGTTGTATCCCATAATAAAGAGAACTTCGTCCCGCCTGGGATAGTAGGGGTATTTCCTTAATATATGTTTATAGATTTTCATGGATTGTTTTTTAACAATACCAGATCTTTTATCGTTCATCTTGGGCTCACGAACCTTTAAACCCTTATCTTCTTTCTGCAAATAACGGTCGTAAAGACGGTCGTAGGCTTTCATCTCTTGAAAGTAGAGGTATTTTGATTTTTCCCAATAAAGTTCGCCTAATTGAAAAAGCAAATCTGCCTTCTGGGGGCTGTCTGGGAAAGTTGGAATCAGTTTACGTAACTGTTCAATAGCCTCATCCCGTTTTTTTTCGGCCAACACATTTCGTTCGGCATCCTTGGAGGGAACCCTCATTCTGGGCATGTCGAACTTGGCTGGTCCCTTTTCAATCTCTTTTTTCTCTTTTTCATCTTTGGTTTTTTTGGTACGGGCATCATCCAAAGATGGGCCCTTTAGCAACTTTCTCTTAATGCGGCGCTTTTTCCTTTTTTTCTTGGTTTTCTTCTTGGCTTGAGCAGCCTGAATAAACTGACCTTCTGATTGGAAAGCATCAATTGATACCATTGAAAACGCCAGAGCCATTGAAAAAGTAAAGGCCCACAAGAATATTTTTCCTCTTAACACAACAAATCCCCTCTAAAAATTTCAAAAAAATTGTTATCCACACCCCTAAATGGACCACCTTTCCCACAGGGATCACCTGCAACGCAGCTAATGAAGATGCATCCGAATTTATCTCTCTTGGCACGCATTAACCAGGGTATACTCATAATACCCCAACTCATCCAGCCAATACTCGGTTCCAAAAGTCCAGTAAATATACTGGGAATGGATATTGGGCCGGCCCGCAATGCCGGCAAGTCTTTTCTCCAGGTCTATGGTGCTCAAGTAAAGATTCTTTTCCGCTTTGGATGTTTCAAAACTCAACAGCCTGGCCTGGTTAATATGGTCGATTAAACTGTCATAAATATTTTTCAATCTGGTCAAGACCCACTGTCCAGCCACCCGCACCATGGTCTTGCGCTGCATATCGATTATCCGTTTGAATTCGCTGCTTATTTTTGCCCCCTGCCAGGTGCCCACCTGGTCAATAAACTTCTCTTCCCTCTCCATCTCCATAATAAAGTTGTAAAAGTTATTAAATCGCCGGTTACGCATCAAGTGGTGACGAATCTTCTTGGGCAGTACACTGACAGTGCTCTCTCCACCTTCCATGGGGATCACTAATTTTAGATAAAACGCCAACCTGGCTCTTTTCTCCAACAAAACCTTTAAGTTTTCTGCAATTGGTCCATATTCATCCAAAAGAGCCTTGGTGGAAAGTTTGGTTTCTTCATAAAGACAATTAAGAATAAAGATTGTTGATTTAACGATCCAACTTTCGGGCATATACCAACTACGAAAATAGGGTGCCTGAACAGAGTGAATACTCCCCAGGGCTTTACCGTAATCATCCATTTGCAGATAGGCCCAACTACTTTCGAACAGAGCATCGATCCAGGAGTGGCTAAAACGTTCAACTTTTTTATAATACTCTACCGATTCCGGATATTTACGCATGCCGTAGTAGGTTCTGGCCATGGCGATAGTTGATATGCTGTTGTAACGCTTATCTTTCTCTTCCTTTTTGCCGTCAGTTATCTCCAGAATCTCTTTAAACATAGTGAGGGCTTTATGAAAATTCTTTTTAGCGTACCTGGGATGGCTGTAAATTATTCCCTTTAGATAAACAGCGTTCACATAGTTCTCATTTTCCCGGGGAATGGCTGATAGGAAGTCGAGCCCCTCATCAAATTTTCCTTTACGGTAAGAGAGCAGCCCCACCATTAAATTGATTTTGTAGAGAATTTTGGCTGGCAGTTTGCTAAACCTGGCATTGTAATGTTTATCGAATAGAGAGGGGATAATAACATCGTCTTTAACAGCGCTGGCCACCTGAGTCAAGCCCTGAATACTCTTGAAATAATAGGGGTTGTTGCGGCGCGGACCTCGCTTAAAAATTACACTAAAATAGTAGAGTGCCGGTTGGTATAATCCCTGTTTTACCAGTGAACGGCCTAAATAATACTCGGCTTTGCGCTTAAGTTTCAAAGTCCTGGTGGTTTCAAAAACATCATAAAAGAAAAACGCAGCATCCACAAAATTGTTATCATTATAAGCCCTGATACCCTGATTCATTTCAGTAACTTTATCCGTCCCCTGGCTAAAAGCCGGAAAAGACAAGAAATTGAGGGCAAACAGTAAAGATAGTGTAGCTAAAATAATCTTTTTATTCATTTTTATCCCTTTATTAAAGCCATATCATTGGTAACATGCCTTTTTTATTTGGTACCAAGCAGTTTAGTTAGAGCAAAACGCTCAAACCTAAATTGAGAATAATGGTATTAAAAACACCACTGTTAAGTTTGATGGGGTGTTGGTTAAAATCTTTTCTCGCCTGGTCGGTATCGGTAAAATTGGCAGCTTTTTGCTCATCATATACTTTTTGGTCGGAATAAATTATATCCTTAAACTCCATCCGAATGGCCACCCAGCGATTAATAAAGAAACGAAAACCTCCACCCAATACGCCGGTCAATTTCATCCGATTTTTAAAGATATGATCGCCATCGTCAGTACGCTCCTCGGTGTTCAAAATCGACCTGGCCATGCCCAGCCCCACCGTGGTATAAAAATCGTAATGAACTATGGCCCATTCCAGCACTGAAAACTTGCCGTAAAAAGGGCTGAATTGCAGGCATAGATGGCCGAACATGTCAATTTCTGAATCTGGGATATTGGGTTCCACCTGCAAAATGTTTTTAAACTCATCTTTCAAGTTGGTGTCACTTCCCATAGCATATCCAAAAGTTGCCTCCAGACCCAATACTTCATTTATATGATAAATATATTGCCCACTAAAGGCATTGTGAAACTTGAACTTGTTATTCAGGGTAAAACCATAGACAGCCGCCAGTTCATGCACTCCACTGATATTAAACATCCGCTTTTCAATAACGTGAATCCTTAAATACTGGTAATCTTTCTTTTCCTCAGCCTCTTTTTTCCCTAACTCCTTATCTTCTTCCGGCACCGGTGGTGCTGCTTGCGCTTCGGGCATTACGCCGGTACGCTTTGCCGGTTTGGAAGTCCCTTTTTTCTTCACTTTTTTTGATGGCCCCTTGTCCATCTCAGTTTCAAACTCAGACTCCCAGTCCTGGGCTCTGGCCTCAAATGAGATAACCAGCGACACCAAAAGAGCCAAACAAGTAAAAATGGCAAATAATCTCTTTTTCATAAAATCACCTTCTAAATACTGTAGCCGTTCACCTTATATGATATTAGACAGGATAAAATGAATTAAATCTTTTGATTCCTGTTCCATTGAACAGTTACTAAAAAATATATCCAGCCCCAAAACCTAAAAACAGCACATTGACAAAATCGGTGTCAGTGCTACGCTGGGATGGAGCGCTGGCATTGGTCAAATCTTTGGTCACGGTTTCCACACTGTTCCAGAACAGATAGTTTTTAACCTCAAACCTGGCTACCCAGTGTTTGGTGATAAAAAATCTAAAGCCAGTGCCAAAATTCCCAGCCGGGACAACTTCGCTGGTTTTGGCCTTGCTCTTTTGAAAAAGTTTACGCTGCACACCGGCAATGCCTAAACCAGCATTGATAAACCAGTTCACATGAATATCCAACTCGGAAGTCAAATTCAGTTTGCCATACAGGGGAGCCCATTGGACCCCGAGTTGCGCCATGTATTTC
>CAZTWC010000235.1:0-6160 GCA_964617105.1 uncultured Myxococcia bacterium | reverse complement strand
CGCCCATTTTTCCTTCTATGGAGTGGATTAGAGCGGTTTCTTCGCCACACACAAAAGCCCCGGCTCCCTTTACTATCTTGATTTTGAAAGAGAAATTAGTGCCAAGGATACTGTCACCCAACAGGCCCAGATCGCGCGCCTGTGCCAAAGCAATAATCAAATGCTTGATGGCCAGGGGATATTCGCTGCGAACATAGACAATCCCCTCGGTAGCACCAGTGGCAAATGCGCCAATAAGCATCCCTTCAATTATACTGTGGGGGTTGCCTTCCAGGAGGCTCCGATCCATATAGGCACCGGGATCGCCTTCATCGGCGTTACAAATTAAAAATTTTCCCTTACCACTTGGCTGGCGGGCTAAAAATTCCCATTTAAGGCCGGTCGGAAAACCGGCGCCGCCGCGTCCACGTATTCCAGACTCTTTGATCTCCTCGATAACCGCTTTCTGGTCTCCCTGGGTAAGAACCTTTATAAAGGCGGAATAACCCTGGTTTTCTATATAGTGTTTAATGCGGATGGGGTCCACTTTTTCACTTCTAGAGAGTATGGTCCGGATCTGATTTTTAAAGAAGGGGATATCTTCCTGTTTTTCTATTCTATCTCCGGTGCCAGAATCCTGGTAAAGCAACTCTTCAATCACCTCACCTTTAGCAACCGCATCTACGATTCGCGGCATATCATCTGGTTTTACTTTTGGATAGAATGTCCGCTGGGGTTCAATCAGCAGGGAAGGTTCCATTTCGCAAAAGCCATGACAACCAGTGATGCACAGTTTTATGGAATCGGAAAGTTTTTTAGTTAAAACTTCCCGTTTGGCAATTCGAATCAGATCATTAGTGCCGCTGGCCTGTCCACAGGTACCAGCCGGGATGACAATTGTGGGTAAATCTGGAACCCGACTTTCAATGATCCGTTCTTGTAATGCTTTGAATCCATCAATGGAAGTTTGTCTTTCCATGAATTATGTCCTTCTAAAGAGAAAAAAATTCCCGGTGCTTGCCCGGGTCTTTAACTGCTACCCAAATCAAGCATGTGGCCCTTACATCCACGACGCAAACAAATTTGCACTATTCCGCCGCCTCGCACGATCATAGGCACCATACCGGCTCCACATTCTGCACATTTTGTTGAACCTAGAAGTTCACCATGACAATTGGGGCAAAACAGATTTACCACCGCACCTTTAGGGATTTCATGCTTGCTCTCCACCGTGTAACTTCCATAAAGGGCGGATAACCTCAACCAGCCGTATTTTCCACCAAAAGATACAGTTACTTTAATGGAGGGTAAATTTTCAAGCTTATGGTGTGGATCCATAAAAGTGTGGTTGCAGCGCGGACAACTGAGTTCCACCGGAAAAGTCTCTTGATCCGGCCCCACTTCCAGCATATCCAACCCTTTAGCGGTTTCCTGAATTATGTTTTTCGCCATTTTGGGACCAACTTTCGAATAGTAATGCCCATCAGCCACCACAATTGGACCCAGGGCGCAAGCCCCCAAGCAGGCTACTGTTTCCAGGGTGAACTCTTTATCTTCAGTGGTCTCTCCGGCAGAGATACCCAACTCTTTTTCAAAAGCCTCGGCCACGGCAGGGCCGCCGCGAACATGGCAGGCAGTGCCCAGACAGATGGAGATGATATGCCTGCCCCGGGGTTTCAAATTAAAGGATTTATAAAAAGTAGCCACCCCATAAATGACCACCATGGAATAGCCAGTATCGGTGGATACCTTGTTTAAAACATTTTCCGGAAGATAACCATACTGCCCCTGTATCTCCTCTAAAATCTCCAAAAGGGAGAACTCCCGTTCCAGATCCATCCTTTTGAATTCCCGGTAGTCATCGCAATTCCAGACCCCACCTTCTGGTTTGGGGATTGAGCAGGTATCATTGAGATCGCAATCTTTACACAGTCCAATCAGTTGGGCGGGAAAGTAATCCTCTTCCACCACCTCCTCGACCGCTGGCGGGATGGCTTCTACTTCCTCTTTTTCTTCCGGCCCTACATAACTATCAAACTCTTCGCAAAACCACACCGGTTTGGTGGCTCTTTTGGCATAAACGCATTGAAGTTTATGATTACAGGTGGAGCAGAGACCTTTGAATTCCGCTCCCTCTCCATTTGCCTCTGGCATAATATCTTCCTCCTGGTTTTCTCTAGAATAATCAAAAGGTTGGTTATAATATTTTTAAGACTTAAACAAGGTAAAGATGAATTATTATTTATAGCGTTCTTCTTAAAATGTGTCAATAGATTTGGACATATTCGGCTCAACTTTCTTAACACGGAAAAAAGACCAACTATACATCGAGGTCTATGTTCTCCCTTAGGGCGCTTATATCATCTTGCCCCTAAAAGCATACAGTTTCCGACATAGGCGTTCCTGTTGGCCCAGAGTAAGAGTTTCAAAACCGGGCAGTTGAATCGCCGATGAATACCAGTTATAGGCATTTGGTTGAGGTGATTGGCCAAGCACGCCGGGTAAATAGTCAGCCACCTCGGTGTTGATTCCCGAATCTATACCCTTGAGCCACAACTTTTGGCGTAATTTTTTTGCCTCAAAATTAGGGGCGGCTCTTACCACCACAAAATAAGCGTTTTGACGGATTGAAGAGGTTTCCTCCATTTGTGGGGCTTCCAACTCCAGCGCCTCAAGAATCCGGCCAGCCACTTTTCTCCTGGTTCTCATCCTGGCCTCCAGAGTCTTTAGTTGCTCTAGCCCCACCGCTGACTGCAGATTACTCAACCGGGTAAAAGTATCTACTTTTGGCAAACTATGCCGGCGGATAATCTTATCAAGATATTCCATTATTGGCTGGGTCTGCTCCAAAGCCAGCAAACCAGTGGGGATTGG
Source organism: uncultured Myxococcia bacterium (assembly GCA_964617105.1). GTDB lineage: Bacteria > CAZTWC01 > CAZTWC01 > CAZTWC01 > CAZTWC01 > CAZTWC01. The sequence goes on along the minus strand of CAZTWC010000235.1, from coordinate 3,307 downwards.
CAGCCAGGACCCGGCAAAGAGAAGATCTTCCCCAATTCCGGTAAAAAATTTTTTTAACACTCCCGCGGCGGAGATGGGAGTATGATTGGTGACATTCTCGATTTTTTCTATGACCTGAGGATCTTTGGCAATAGCCATTCCACCGCCAAAGGTGTTGAGCGGTTTTAAATAATCGAAACTAAAGATAGCCCCATCACCTTGTAATCCCACGGAGTTACCATGAAAAATTGATCCCAGGGCGTGAGCACAATCTTCAATAACCAGGGTGCCGCGCTGATGGGCAAAATCCAAAATCTCCTGGCTATCCACCACCTGGCCAAAGAGATGGGTTATCACCAGGCAGGAGATTCCCGGGCGCCAGGCATCAGCCACTGTGTCCACGGTCATAAGGGGATACTGAGAATCCACATCACAACAGATCACCTGATAATCTAAACTCTGCAAAAAAGGCAGATGCTCCTTCCCATAGATCTGAAAGTATAGGGGTGAAGGAGTTGATTTTTTTCAATCTGTCAAACATTGTTTTATTGTTTCAGCCATATATTCTACTTGATGTTCCGACATGCCAGGATGGTTCGGCAAATAAACCACTTCCTCTTCAAAGGATCTCTTATCACCAAACCACTCCATATAGTCTTCTCTGATATCGATTCCTCTCAGCAAGAGTTTCCGGTTTAAAAATTGGACCTTAGAAACCCTGGCGGCCAGGGCATTAAAGGTATTTGTAGCCCCAGGATTAAAATCCTGAAATTTCAATCCGGAAATTCCCTGGAGCATATCCATAAGTTTCAAAGCATTATCCCGGCGCTTCCGGTTGCGAATATCCAGTCTTTTCAACTCCAGGCAACCCAGCCGGCCTTGAAAATCGGTTAATTGGCAAAGAGGCTGGTCCGGGTTAAAAGAGATCCGTTTTTCCCGGAAAAATCCTCCTGAAGCATTAGTTCTCAACAACATAAGCAAAGACAAGGGGGCAAAAGCAAACAGAGAAAAGCCCACCGAAGTAGTCAATGCCCATTTGAGCAAACCTTTGGCCGCTTTTTTCAATGGCCAATAGTTTTAGCAATTGCCCTGGTCGTTATTTTCATGGAAGGGGAGTGGCAAAACAATTTTAGGCGTGCCTTTTCGCCGCCTCAACTAGATAAAAGTCTGGCCTGGCTAGATATAAAAGAAAATAAGAAAGGGAAAAATATAAACCATATCTATACCAATAGTCCCCATCTGGCCCTGATTGCCAAGGAAAAATATCCTGGACTGCAAAACCGGGTTAGATTTTTGGTTCAATATGACATCTACCTGGAGTTATATAAGTTGTTGAACCATAAAAACCACCAGTACCAAAATATTTTAGCCTCATTAAAGCCCATTCTGTATGGTCAGGCTTTATGGATTTGTGAACTGGAAGATAAAACCGATTTTTCCAGTGACTATTTTGTCCTGTTTGAGGATTTTCGATTTTCCCACACCTATCCAACTGAATTTATGGCAGCGGTGAGTAGTAAAGTAAAGGATTTTGGCCCCATGGAGATCCGCCGGGGCAAAAAGATTGCAAGAGGTAAAACCGCTGCCCAGGCCGGGCTTATTTTAAAAGATGAGGTGCTGAGAGCGCCCTGCCGGTAAAATGGGAATAGCCAATTCTTCCTACGTTATCGCACATTGTATAAAGTATTATACCTCCAGTATTCGTGACCGTTACTGCACTCCCCGCACTTATACCTACACCTATAGAAATTATGTCAGCACCTACGGCTCAGTTTCTGGCAGCGTGTACGGTACTACTGGCTACGGCTACTAAGAGAAGTGGCGTAACAAAACTTTCTTGACTTAATAGTCGAGGGAATAATATTTTTCAAAGCGGGTTTATCCTTAAAAGTTGGATAAACCCGCTTTTTTTTGTAGATGCACCTAGATCTTTTTTCTTGAGTATTTTTGATAGCAGTGTAAAATACTCATTAGTATTTTACACAGGTGTCAAAATGACCAACAAAATCTTTCGCCCCTATTTGCGTCCCCAGATTGAATCTGACCTTAAAGAAAAAATGGTCTTTTTAAGTGGTCCCCGCCAGGTTGGAAAAACCACCCTGGCCTTAAAAATACTTGGGGGAGATGAAGCACATCCCGGCTATTTTAATTGGGATAACCTGGATGATCAGCAACGACTTTTACAACTGGAATTTCCCCCCAACCAAAAACTGCTGGTTTTTGATGAGATCCACAAATATTCAAGATGGCGGAATTTTCTTAAAGGTTTGTATGACAAGACAAAATCAAAGCAAAATTATCTGGTAACCGGAAGTGCCCGGTTAGATATCTATAGACGCGGTGGCGATGCACTTACCGGCAGGTATCATTTTTTTCGGATGCACCCTTTAAGCATTGGGGAGATTGATAAAAATCACCATCCCTCCACCGTAGAAAATCTGTTAAAATTTGGAGGCTTTCCAGAACCTTTCTTCGCTCAATCTGAAAAAAGACTCCGGCGTTGGCAATTGGAGCGCCAAAGACAGGTTTTGCGAGATGACCTGAGAGATCTGGAAAAAGTGGAAGAATTGGTTCTAATCTCTACTCTGGCGGATCATCTTCCCAATTTGGTAGGCTCACCATTGTCTGTTAACGCTCTGCGTGAAGATTTGCAGGTAGCTCATGGTACGGTTAAAAACTGGTTAAATATTTTGGAAAAGTTGTTTGTTCTGTTTCGAATCTCGCCCTTTGGCTCTTCAACTATACGGGCGGTAAAAAAGGAACAAAAAGGTTATTTGTGGGATTGGTCCACAGTAAAAGAGCCGGGCAAACGGTTTGAAAATTTTGTTGCCTGCCAACTTTTAAAATACTGTCATTATATGGAAGATGCCGAAGGTTATCCCATGGAACTCAGGTATATTCGCGACACCGACAAGCGGGAAGTGGATTTTGTAGTCTTGCAGGATAATAAACCGAAATTTGCCGTGGAAAGTAAACTCAAATACTCCTCTACACCACCCTCAATAGCATATTTTGCCAAGAGATTAAAAATTCCCGCTTATTACCTGGTTCATACCGGTAAAAAAGACTTTGAACATGCAACTATCCCATTGCGGGTATTGCCAGTTCATAAATTTACCCGGGAACAAAACTTACCTTAACTAAATAATACGTCGAGGATTTAAAATTGCGGGTAACAACGATGGTGGGCTATTATCAAAAACCCACCAAACTAAGGGCGACGAGTGTGGTGCAGATGCTAGGCGCCGGTGTCAATTAAACCGCAGGCGTATGAATAATACGTCGAGGATTTAAAATTGCGGGTAACAACGATGGTGGGCTATTATCA
>CAZTWC010000234.1:0-6169 GCA_964617105.1 uncultured Myxococcia bacterium | reverse complement strand
CCGGCGGTGTTAATTAGGTTAATCATAGTACACAATTTTAGCCGGCGGTGTTAATTAGGTTAATCATAGCACACAATTTTAGCCGGCGGTGTTAATAAAAACAACTTCTATTTTCTATTTTAACTTCCCAGAGAGAACACTTTAAGGCTGTATGGATAAAAAAGTCATTCTAATCTACGCTCCCCAGGATATTGGGCCAGGTTTGTTACACCGTCCTCCTCTGGGAGTAATATATCTGGCTACCCTTCTTAAAAAAAAGGGCTTCCTGGTAGAGATCTTCGATTTTCAACGGGCCAGGCCAACCTGGAGTGATCTTGAGCAAACTATTTCCAATAGCCAATATTGCCTGATTGGCTTTAGCTGTGACAGCGATAATATCCACCGTTCGGTGAGATTGAGCAATAGAGTTTTGAACAAATTTGACCATGTCAAAATAGTTTTTGGTGGTCCCCATCTCTCCCATATTTTCACACCTTATGTCGACAAACGATCTTTCGTGATCCGTGGAGAGGGTGAATACCCCTTGCTGCTCCTTGCCAACTATGTTCTTCATGGTGCCGGCTCATTAGAGTGCATACCTGGGCTGGCTTATCTAAAGAGGGGGAAAATCTCTAGCAATGATGTCGATTTTGGCCCCTATGACGACCTAAATAATATTCCCACACCCGACTACTCTTTACTACCAGATATATCTAGCTATCAACCTGCTCTTATCACCGCCAGAGGGTGTTGTTTCAGGTGTCATTTTTGCAGTGAAGGCAGGGCAGAGAGCGGCTGGCGGCCCAATAGTATTGCCAAAATAGAACAGGAATTAATCGCCCTAAAACAACAGTATAACAATAAACTCTCCTATCTTTATATCGCCGATGATACCTTTATTGTTAACCGCCAGCGGGTAAATCAAATCTGTGATCTGTTCGACAAACACTTTCCCGATAAATCGAAATTCGGTTTTTTTTGTGAAGGTAGAGTCAACATTTTAGCAAAGAGTCCTGAATTAATCGACCGCTTACTCTCTGCTGGTGCCCGGCGGATTCAAATCGGCATTGAAACAGGACAACAACATTTAATCGACCGACTCAACAAAAAGATCACCTCCCGGCAAATCGAAAGGGTGGTGGCTGCTCTGCACAATGCAGGCATTTCCAGTATTGTGGCCCCCTTCATGTGCGGTATCCCGTGGCAAACAGAGCAGGATGTTCGGCAAGATATTCAATTTGCCAGACATTTGGTAGATCTTGCTCCCGGCAGCCTGGAGGTAAGTATGGTTGCCATGACGCCATTGCCTGGTACAGAGTATAGAGAGAACTCCTCTCGGTGGAAGATTACCCTTGTAGACCCAGATTTTACTCTTGGCACTATTCAACATAATACCGCCTTTAGTTATACTGAGACTCTATCAAAACCGCAGATAGAGGATCTTTGTAACTTATTTAATTCAGAACTGCTGGCCTATACACTCCAAAAAGCATCGCTGGTGCCAAAACATAGATGGAAGCAGTTGATTATTCAAAATGCCTGTCTAGGAGCCCGGACTTTGGTGTTAAATATTCTGTGCAGTTTTGAGCATATTAACACCATTGCCCATCTGAGAAAAAGATCGGATTTCTCTTTTCTGTTTGAAATCCCTGAACAACAAATTGCCCACACATCTCCCCTGAGGATGAAAGGAAACACTGTCAGACAAGATGGGGATACTACGGTGATTAATCCTGGTTCTCCTATGGCATTTACACTCACCCGGCGTCAATATCGCTATTACCAATATTTTAGTGGTAAACATAGTTTTGGGGAGATACCTGCTGCTATCTCCTTGGAGTTTGAGATCTCTGCTGATTTAGCAACTCAAGAACTCATGCATGTTTATCAAAAATGTGAAGACCATTTGGCTACCCTTGTTTTACTATAAATTACAGTTTATTTATGAGCCTGTTGATTTAGTAGGATTTTTTTCATATGCCGTTCATATAATAACACGGAAATCGGGCAAAAGGACACTTAATCAACGGACTCATTTATAATCTAGAATCTCTATTTGTTGACAAAACCAGGAGGAGATAAATTTGCAAAATTCGGTTATTCTATTCAATTTACCCATCGATTTTAAAGATAAAATTGCTATTCGTCCACCTCTTGCTTTACTCTATTTAGGGACAGTGCTTAAGCAAAATTCGATAGCAGTAAAAATATTTGATTTTCAAAATATCGATATCTCCTGGAATAGTGTAGACCAGGCAATTTCTGCATCCAACCGATGCCTGGTTGGCTTTTCTTGCGACAGTGACAATATAAACAGGGTGATCAACATCAGCAATCAACTATTGCGTAGATACCCAAACATAAATGTTATATTAGGTGGCCCCCATGTTACCCATATCTATACACCTTATCTCTCTAAGCGGCGTATTGTGGTAAGAGGAGAAGGGGAATACGCCATCTTGCTGCTGGCCAAATATTTCTTGGAAGATCAAGGATGTTTAGAAGATATTCCCGGCATTGCATATTGGCGTGACAACAGTGTTCAGGTAAATTCTCAACAGTTGGGGCCCTATGAAGATGCGAATCAAATACCCTTACCAGACTATTCATTACTACCGGCAAAAGAGAAATATAGTCCCGCAATTATCACCGGCAGGGGATGTTTTTACAATTGCCATTTTTGTAGCGAAGGGGTCCAACACAAGAGGTGGCGACCACGCTCTGTTGAGAATGTGGTGCGAGAGCTGCGCTTGATTAAAGGTATATATAAAGAGAGTTATATATACCTTTGTTTTGCTGATGACACCTTTACAGCTTCACCAAAACGGGTAAATGATATCTGTGACGCTATTGACAGGATTTTTCCAGACAAATCGAAATTTCAATTTTTCTGTGAAGGCAGGGTAAATGTGTTGGCCAAACATCCAGAACTAATTGAGCGGCTGCACAAGGCAGGAATGCTGCGGCTGCAAATCGGGATTGAATCTTCCAACCAGGACATTTTAGATCTGATCAATAAAGAGATACGTCCTGAGGAGGTTGAAAAAGTAGTAGCAACCTGTGCGAAAATTGGTGTTTCGAGTATTCCCGCCATGTTTATCTGTGGACTGCCCGGACAAACAGAGGGGCATATAAAAAAGAATCTCCGCTTTGCAAAACACCTGGTTGATCTGGCTCCGGGAATTCTTGAGTTCCGCATGGTCCCCCTTGTGCTATATCCTGGCACCGAGTTTCGCAACAACTCTGACAAGTGGGGACTTTCAACAGATGACCCAGATTTTTTATCGAGCCGTCTTCACCAAAATGCTTTGGCCAATAACTCTAATCTTAAGGCGGAGCAAATAGATCGAATTTGTGACCAATTTAACAAACAAATACACTTATATATGCTGGAACAGGCGGGTCAACTACCTACTATTGTGTTTAAAAAGATGTTAATTGATGCGGCGGAGTTAAAAATCAGAACTTATGTTCTAAAAGCACTCCTCTGTTATGGCCACATCGAACAATTACTCTCGTTGCGACACCGGCAAGACCACCGTTTTATGTTTGAAATTCCCCAACAAGTTCTCCCCTATTGTCTACCCCAATCTATTTTCGATAACTATATTTTTCAACAGGGTAACCACTATGTTATCAACGATGGTTCACCCATGTGTTTTCGGATAACTCATAAGCAGTATTACTATTATAGATACATGTGTGGGAAAATGACCTTTGAACAAATTGCTGAACATGTTGCCAATGAAGGTCAAATTGATCAGAAAACCGCCCTGAAAGAGTGCCTTGATGTGTATAAATTATGTGAAGAACACCTGGCCATTATTTGTGTAACAGGACCAGAAGCAAGCCTCTAATAACGCGAGATCAGCCAAAAGAGACTGGTATCAGTTGGAGTTCCGTCAGGGTTTGCGGCGAGCCAACTCCCGGTCTGGTGGATGAAGCGGTTCAACTTTATGGTAATGACCAGATAGAGGTTCGCCGTTGAGATAAAATATTTAAACGATTCCAGTTGCAATAATCCTATGAATACGCTCCATACCGCTCATTCCCTGGACCATGTCTGGAATGCCGTTGCTCAATAAGGAGACTGATTCCACAACATTTATCAATAACCCGACAAAGGCAAACAACGCCCCACAGGGATGACCTCCTTTGTCGGCCTCAGGAAAATGTTATAAGATCAAGTTAGAAGCCGAAGTTATTTTTAAGTGAGCCCTTAGAATAAAGGTTATCCAAGGCGAGGCAGTTCTTTGATTATGAAATCATCCCAATTCATTATGGTAATATTGTTTGCCAACTGGCGCAGGTTTTGATTATGCCCCAGGACAAAAACTCTGGTATCAGGGTTGTCGGTTAAAAAACTGCGCACACCCTCCAGCCTTTCCCTGACGATATTGGCAGACGATTTTATCTCAATAGCACAGAGGATATTATCTCCCCGGCAAATTAACAAATCGACTTCTGCACCATGGTTGGTGCGCCAGAAAAATAGTTGATAGTCGAGGCGTTGATAATGGATGAAAGCCTGGATTTGATTGATGACAAATTGCTCAAAACGCCGCCCCCTTACCCGGGGATTCAGTTGCTCTGTAAGATTATGGGTCAGAGCATTGGTGATACCAGTATCAAAACAGTAATACTTTGGTTGGGCTACCAGCCTTTTTCTCACGCTTCGCCGCCAGGGGGCTAACTTAAATGCCAAAAAAGTGTCTTCTAAAATTTGGTAATACTGCTGCACTGTTTTGACGGAAACAGAACACTCTCTGGCTATATTACTAAAGTTTACGGTTTCGCCATCATTGACTGCGGCAATGTCAAGGAACTGGCTGAATGGGCCGATATTGCGGACTAATCCTTCAGCAGCAACCTCTTCTTTTAGGTAAGTTTCTGTGTATGATCTTAAAAATTCTCGAGTATCCTCGCTGTCAGACTGCCAGAGTACTGGCAAGCATCCGATCTTTAAGGCCAATTCCAGATGGAAGTCTTTGTCAATTTCTTGAAACGTCAAAGGAAACAGATTATAGGTATAGGCTCTGCCCGCCAGGAGATTTGCCCCTCCCCGCCGTAGTTTGCGGGCACTAGAACCAGTAAGAATAAATCTGACATCTGTAGACTCTATAAGCGCGTGGACCTCATCAAGTAAATTTGGAATCTTTTGAACTTCATCTATTACGCAAGTAAATTTTTTACTGTATCTTTGATTGGCAACAATTTCTTCCTTTAACCTGCCGGGATTCTTTGCATAATTCAAAAAGTTTCTTTGGGGAAGCAGATCAATATATAGATCATTTGGTGTAAGCAAAGATTTTACAAAAGTACTTTTACCCGTTTGCCTGGGGCCAAAAAGAAACCAACTTTTTGATTTTGGAACTTGAATTGCTCTTTTATACATAACTCCAAAATTGTACGGTAATTTTGGATCCATGTCAAGGAAATAAACCGGCATTACACTGCCAGTGGGTATCCGGGTAGCAATCAGCCTTCAGCAATATTTGAAGGAATTGATAATGCAGAACGCCGTAATTGAGAAGTAAGGCCAAAACGGGATTAGTAAGGCAAGTATCGACTTCAAGATGATAAAAAATGCATTTATAAATAGTGAATGAAATCGATATTTTTGATACCAAGCAATTCATCAATTGGAGTCTCTATCTCTTTTTGAAAATTGTAACACCTTAACACTTCTTGTTTTATTTGCTTGATCAGTTGTTTTTTTAATTGCGTAATAATTTGAATCTTGATATTCTTTTTATGCATTTTAAGCCTTTATATTATTAGGATATATGCAATAATCCTCTTCATCGGGGACAATATGCCCTTTACTGCTTTTATGCAGCTCCCCCCTTCTCCCGCGAGCGGGAGAAGGGGGGTTGGGGGGGATGAGGGGAAAAAGCAAAAAAATGTTATTTAATTGATCCTGACTATAAAGGCTTTTATTACATAACTCAACGTTTTCATTAAAGAATATACTTGCTCAACGTAGGCTGCGACTACGTTTCCGGCGATTTTAGAACCTGCGCCTTGCTGGTGAAGCGCATCCGAATTTTCGCGACGAAGGGCTTTTTAGGACGCCAACTCACTACGAAGAAATTACTTTAACTGATGAGGATTGCTATGAAGGGTAAAAAATTAAACACCGATTTTCATTCTGAAAATCTAGGTATCTCCTTCGAAATCAATTTGGAAT
>CAZTWC010000233.1:0-6169 GCA_964617105.1 uncultured Myxococcia bacterium | reverse complement strand
GCCAGATGAAATTGGTCTGTAATAGAGTTTAACCTTACCGGAGAGAGGTTGACCGGATAGAGGGAACTAAGAGATATTCCCAAACGTCGAGCAAGTTCACCGGCTGATTTACGCTCACAGGCAGCTAGCAGGTGAAGATGAGTATCCGCTGCCCGAAAAGCAAGAAGTCTATAATTTCTTCCAGTGTTCAGGACTTTATTGGCTAAAATTCGACGCTCAGAAGTAGATGAAGCAAGAACTCGGTCATCAATTAAACGGAAGACCAAATGTTGAGCTAAAAATGACATATTTTAAGGGCTCTATTAGGGGTTGACTTTAGGTGTGACCAGAAATACAACAACCTTATATCAAGAATGAGCAGGATTCAAGAAAAAACTGCCATATTTGGCCAAGATAAGTTATCTATGCCAATGTTGTCACAGTAATCGGGCAAATATCTGCCTTATTTGGTTAAGATAAGTTATCTATGCCAATGTTGTCATAATAATCGACCAAATATCTGCCATATTTGGCCAAGATAATTTATCTTCCTCAATGTTGTCACAATTTATAGTAATCTAGACTTGAACTGGAATAATTTCAAGCAAAGCCTCTCATCGAGCCAATCGACGTTCAGAACCCCAAGAGTAGTCAATAGTTGCTTCACCCCATCCAATCTTGACTAGTTTAGCGATTTGCATTACTTTCCAGGCGGTGGTTCCCTGGTTGCGGCCATTTAAATGGGGTGATAGCAACTATTAAATGAAATTAGCGATCAGTAGCCCGACGATTAACCAGGTTCATGCCCCTCAGTCATTGTCATTTTAGGCGCACCCCAAGGGCACTTCCGTTGGGCGCATTTGCCATTAAAATCTAAATTTCAAAAACTCGGGCAAGCCCTCAAACAGGTTTGAAATTCTTAACGTTTTTAATGGCAAATGCTTGGATCCTAAAATGACAAACCTGGGGCGGAGCGAAGCCTGCAGCGGAGAACCAGTGCACCCGGGTTGGCCTCGTGAACGAAATTTGCCACATGTCGAAATGCTCATCATCAATTTCCCCTTTGGTAAATTCAATTTTTCTGCTAAAATACAGTCCAATTTGTTAATTGGTTTACCAGGAGCCTACATGAAAACCGCCAAACAGATTCGCAACTCGTTTTTCCAATATTTTGAAAACCAGGGTCACCGGATTATAGAGTCCGCGCCCATTATTCCCCAGGGCGACCCTACCCTGCTATTTACCAACGCCGGGATGAACCAATTTAAAGATATCTTTCTAGGTACCGGCACCTATGACTGCTCCAGGGTGGCTGATACCCAAAAATGCCTGCGGGTTTCCGGCAAGCACAACGATCTGGAGGAAGTTGGACAAGACACCTATCACCACACTTTTTTCGAGATGCTGGGCAACTGGTCTTTTGGCGACTATTTTAAAGAAGATGCCATAAGATGGGCCTGGGATTATCTGGCCAATGTCTGCCAACTTCCTACTGAAAAACTGTGGACCACGGTTTTTGGCGGTGACGACCAAATGGATCTGGGCCCAGATTTGGAAGCAGAGAATTTATGGCTTGAAATATCTGATCTCCCGGCCGAAAGAATGCTGCGTTGCAGTAGAAAAGATAATTTCTGGGAGATGGGAGAAACCGGTCCTTGCGGCCCCTGTTCAGAGATCCATTTCGACCAGGGCCCAGAGATGTGTGAACTTGGCCATATACCTGGACACGTATGCCGGGTCAATGGTGACTGCAGCCGCTATATCGAAATTTGGAACCTGGTTTTTATTCAATTCAACCGGCTCCAGGGCGGCTCTCTGAAGGATCTTCCCAACAAACATGTAGATACCGGTATGGGATTGGAAAGGCTGGTAGCAGTGATGCAAAATTACCAGTCCAACTACGATACCGACCTGTTTACCCCGATTATTAAAATATTAGAAGATATAAGCGGACATCAATACGGAAACCATAAAAAGGTTGATGTGGCTTTCAGGGTAATTGCTGACCATGTACGGGCTTTGGCAGTGGCCATAGCAGATGGAGCACTGCCCGGCAAAGTTGGACGCGGATACGTGCTACGCCGGCTGCTGCGCCGGGCCTGCCGCTTCAGTCGCCAAACTCTTGAACTCCAGGAACCGATTTTATCCCGGTTGATGCCAGCGGTGATGGATATATTCTCTGAAACTTTTCCAGAGATTAAACGCCGGGAAGAGGTGATTTGCCAAACCTTTGATTTTGAAGAGGAACTGTTCGCCAAAACCATCCACCGGGGTATCGAAAGATTTACCCTGGTGACAGATAATCTTCAAAAAGAGAAGAAAGATATTATTGATGGACATATTGCCTATCGACTCTACCATCAAGACGGTTTTCCTCGCGATCTAATCGACCTTATGGCCCGGGAAAAAGGGCTGCAGGTGGACAATGAAACCTGGCAAAAAGCAGAATCTGAACACCGGGAGAGTTCCAAAGGGGAAAAAGAGGAGCAAATAGTTGATCCCAACAGGGTGGAAGGATTGCCGGCCACCTTATTCCACGGGTACTGGGAACAACGGGTAAAGGATGGCGACAAAGGTGCTCCTGATGTTGCTGCGGCCATAGACGGACAAGGAAAAATCCTCAAGATTATCGACACTACCGTGGCTGAAGCCAATCCAAAACTAAGCCTGGCAATGGTTACTGACACCACCCCTTTTTATGCTGAGTCCGGTGGACAGGTAGGCGACCAGGGTCACATAACTGGCGATAATTTTGACTTTAAGGTGAACAACACCATCAAAACTGGTGATGTTTATCTTCATCTCGGTTTCCTGGCCAAAGGAAATCGAACTGAATTGCCTGCCCAGGTATCTATGAAGGTGGATATGGAGAGACGTCTGGCCATCATGGCCAACCATACCGCCACTCACCTGATGCACTGGGCTATGAAAAAGGTGCTAGGCGAAAATGCGGACCAACACGGTTCTGTGGTAGACGAAAACCGGCTACGTTTTGATGTTTCCCATCGCAATTCAATCACTGATGAAGAATTGGAAAAAATCGAACTTCTGGTAAATCAAAGTATCAGAGAAAATATTGGCTTGAACATCGCGGTAATGGAGAAACAAGAAGCATTAAAAAGCGGGGTTACTGCCCTGTTTGGGGAAAAATACGGACAATGGGTCCGGGTGGTGGATGTGGGTGGTTTTTCCCGTGAATTATGCGGTGGAACCCATGTGCGGGCTACTGGGGAAATCGGTTTTTTTGCCATAGTGTCCGAATCTGCTTGCGAGGCTGGAGTCAGGAGAGTGGAAGCAGTTACCGGCCCCAAAGCAGTACAACACGCCCTGAATTGGCGAAAAATACTCAAACAGAGTGCCACCCGCCTGGGAGTTCCTTTGGAAATGGTGCCCGAGAGGATCGAAAAAATACAAGCCCAGATTAAAGAGATGAAAAAAAAGAGAACCCAGACCTCTCAAAAAGATATCAAAACTCTACCCAATACGCTCTTGGCGCAGGCCTCCCTGGTGGATTCATCTATTCGAGTAATCATTCAAAATCTGGGTGATTATAAGCCAAACCAGTTAGGCGAAATCGCCGATAATCTGCGCAGCCGGGATAATACCGCTGGATTACTGGCCGCAGTGGACCAAGAAAAGGGCAAAATCTTTTTACTGGGATTTCGCTCCAAAGGGTTGGAAAAAATCCACGCCGGACAAATGGTGAAAAAGATCAGTCAATTACTCAAAGGTGGTGGCGGTGGCCGGCCCGATTTTGCCAAAGGGGGCGGAAAAGATATCCCAGGATTACCTGGAGCTCTAAAAGAGGCGGAAAAGATTATTAAAGAGATGTTAAAGGAGCCCTAAATTAACCGGCTAAAACAAAATAACTGGTGGCAAATACAGCCCCCACTCCGCTACAAATTGCCATAAAACCCAATGCCAACATTAGAGAACGAGTTTTGAGTTTTTGATTTTCCTGGGCCCAAAACTCTTCGTCATCGTTGTGGGAATAATTCTGACTGCGATATAACTCTACCATCTCCTGGGGATTCAAACCTACTATCTGTGAATATTGCCGTAAAAATCCACGCACATATACGCTAGCCGGAAGCAAAGTGGCATCATCATCTTCCATAGCCCGTAAGGTTTTTTCTGGTATTTTAGTCAGCCTGGAAATAGTATTTAACTCAATCCCCTGCTCTTGCCGCCTCTCTTTGATGAGAACGCCCAATTTTGTCTCCATACCATTGCTCTCACTTAGTTCCATTGTTCTCCCCTTTTCCCTCTCGATATTTTAATAAAATTTGTTGGCATCTATTACCTATTTCACTTAAAGGCAGTTGTTTATAGCATTTCTCAAAATGCATCATCGCCTTTTTATCATCCTGGCCGGCCCATTTTTGCTCTTTTTTTTGGTATAATTGTCCCAACCTGAAATCAGCGTCTGCCGATGGACAAAGCAGGCTATATTTTCGAAATTTTTTTTCCGCTTCTGCAAATTTTTTCTCCTTAATAAAAGCCAATCCCAGCAACCTGTGTCCCAGGCAAAGGCGGGGATTCAAATCAACCGCCAATTTCAAATGTTTTAGTCCTTCAATCTTGCTATTGGTGATAAAAAGAGCCCAGCCCAAATTAGCTTCAGCAAAAGCGGGAGTAGAATAACTGGAATAAGAGAGCGCCTTTTTAAACATGGTAATAGCCTTTTTAAACCGTTTTTGGTCCATGTATAAAATACCCATATTGTTGATTACCTGGGGTTGATCTTTGCTCAAATCTAAAGACTTCTGGTAGTGTTTCTCTGCTAAGGAGAGTTTGTTGATTTGATGAAAGAGAAGTCCCATGGCAAAGTGTAAGCTATGAAAGTCCGGGTTTATTTCCCGGGCTCGTTTGTAATTTACCAGAGCCTTTTCAAATTCGCCGTTATTAAAATGGGAGAGGCCCAAATCATAATAGTAATTGGCTTTGGCTATTTTTTCTTTACTAAGAGTGGGTGCACAGGAATAAATTGTTAGAAAGGCCAAAAGAGTAATAAAAATTAACCGGTATGTAATAATTTTAATGGACACTATCACTTAGCCTGAAAAATAAAATCATTTTTATAGTTTTTAGTTTCATTAGCGCGGCGCTTATACTCCACCAGAGGTTTTTCGATCATCAACTGCTGGTTTTTACTCTTGCCCATTCCCAGGATAAGATTAATCACACTGGTTTTATCCTTTTTCATAGCCTTGGAATAGTTTTTCTTGACCGCTTTTACCGTAAGAGTATTTTTTCCCTTTCTCAAATAATCGGTTACCGGAATAACCACCTGCGTTTCGCGATTTAAAATAGATCTCACCAGTTTTTTATTGATCAACAAGGTCAGGTTGTAACCAGTAGCATTACGGGCTGTTTGTTGAAATACCAAAAAATAATCCTTGGTCACCAGTTTATCTTTGCGGGGGGTAATCTCTTTTTCCGGTTGGATATCTTCGCCCTCTCCTACTTGCTTGACCTTGTATTGAGATGCGGATATATACAGATCTCCATTGGCATCGAATTTAAGACCGCAATTTTTAAACTGCTGGTCTTTCAAACCGGTAATCTTCACCTTGTTAAAATATATCTCTACGGCACGGCAAGGTAAGGCGTTCCAGAAAAGCACCATTGCAAACAAGGAGATAATCAAGGTAAATTTGGGCAGTATAGTTCTTGACATATAGGACCTCCTTAAGAAGGATTTTCTCCATCTCGTATAATATCTTTAAGGCATCATAAAACAGATTACATATTATTATAGGTTGCTGGTTTGTCAAATTTTTTATCCCTTACCAGAAACAAAATCAATATCCTGAAAATTAATAATTGTCACCATTACTGGGGTTACTGCTCTTGGTAATATTTGCTTGAAACTACCGGTAGTTTCAGGTAACCTTAACGTTTAGGGGTAATTAAAGGCTATGGCGGATAAAGACGATAACAGAGTCGGTTTGACCACCACCATTCCGGTGGAAGTTATCTTTGCTGCCGGCAAAAAAGCACTGGATTTGAACAACTTGTTTATTAAGTCGCCTGGTAGTTGTGAACGGGTGGAAATGGCTGAACATCAAGGCTTTTCAGCCACTGTCTGTACCTGGATTAAAGGTATATACGCCACCATCATTACAGAAAAAATTCCCCAGTTAGTAGCGGTTACCCAGGGTGACTGCTCCAACACCCAGGCTCTGGC
>CAZTWC010000232.1:0-6212 GCA_964617105.1 uncultured Myxococcia bacterium | reverse complement strand
CATCCCATTACCGAAATGGTCACCAGAGTTGATCTGGTGAAGGAGCAGGTCCTCATTGCCGGTGGTCAGCCCATATCTTATCGTCAAGAGGAGATAACTCCCCGTGGTTCCTCCATTGAGTGCAGGATTTACGCAGAAAATCCGCGTAATCAATTTTTGCCTTCACCAGGGGATATCAAGTTTTTGCGCGAACCAGCCGGCCCAAATGTAAGGGTTGATTCTGGGATATATTCAGGGGTTACTGTGCCGGTTTATTATGATCCTATGATCGCCAAACTGGTAACCTGGGGTAGGGATAGGCAAGAGGCTATTGATCGGATGAAAAGGTGCTTGACCAACTACTCGGTCTGCGGCATCGATACCAATATCGTTTTCTTAAAAAAATTGTTGGAAAATCAAACTTTTCTTTCTGGAGACTATGATACCAATTTGATCGAGCTGGAGTGGGATAATTTAATGGATTTTGAAGACAGCGAAGATATGGAGATTTCTGCCATAGGGGCGGCCATTGCTGAATACAGGTTGAGTCAACAGGAAGCAGATAATCACATCCAGCAGGATCAAAAAGGTGGGGGCAGTTCAAATATGGTGCCCTGGAAATTGGCTGGCCGGCTGAGGCAGTTATTTAGGTATTAGCAAGTGTCTGTCCAAAAAATAACAAGAACTATGATAATAAGGTAATAATAAATGAAATATCAGGCCAGGGTCGACCAAAATTGTTTTGATATCGAATTGGAAGAGGTAGGCGTTTCGCTGTTTAAAGTCAAGATTAACGGCAAGGTAAAAATTGTTGATGCCCACCGGGTAAACCCCAACTCTTTTTCCATGTTAATCGACAACCGTCATTACGATTTCGATTTTTCAAGTGAAGATGATACCGTACATGTTTATTTGGGGCACAACACTTTTCCAGTGGAAGTTTTGGATGAAAAGAAACTTCGTATCAAGAAAATACGGGGCGAGATGGCGGTGGAAGGAGGGCAGGTGATCTCTACCTCCATGCCGGGAAAAGTGGTAAAAGTGATGAAAAAAGAGGGAGATCTGGTTAAAAAGGATGAAGGTTTAGTGGTGGTGGAAGCCATGAAAATGGAAAATGAACTGCGTTCCTCCATTGACGGCCAAGTAGTGGAGATTTGTGTGAAGGCTGGTCAGACCGTAGAGGGAGGGGCTAAGTTAGCCCGGATAGAACCCTCATAACCCTCACTTCTGCTGCGAATTCGGCTGCATCTCGGCTAGCGGCGTTGCCGAAAAAAAATTATCCTCGAAGTATTATCCATACGACTCCGGTAATTTTTTTCCGGCGCCTTGCTATCCAAGCGCATCCAAATTCTCGCTACGAAGTGGTCCTTTTATATACTTTTAAAACGAATTCGGCTGCATCTCGGCTAGCTGACGCCGTAGGTGATCCCTTTAAATATTTGCCAATAGTTTTTCTACGCTGTCGGTTTTTTCCCAGGAAAAGGTATCTTCATTGCGTCCAAAATGACCATAAGCAGCAGTTTTCGAATAGATGGGCTGCAACAGGTCTAAGGTTTCGATAATCATCCGGGGCCTAAGATCAAAAGTTTTAATGGTGGCTTCGGTGAGTTTTGAGTCCGGATATTTGCCGCTGCCATAAGTATTGACAAGTACCGAAACCGGTTCCGCCACGCCAATAGCGTAAGCCACTTGCACTTCACATTGGTGGGCCAGGCCGGCGGATACCAGGTTTTTAGCCACATAACGAGCCATGTAAGAGGCGCTTCGGTCAACCTTGGACGGATCTTTGCCGCTAAAGCAGCCACCGCCGTGATGACCCCAGCCACCGTAAGTATCCACAATGATTTTGCGGCCGGTTAGACCACAGTCTGCCTTGGGACCACCCTCAACGAATTTGCCAGTGGGGTTGATAAAATATTTGGTTTTATCATCCAGCATTTCTGGAGAGATAGTCTTTTTAATTACCTCTTCGATAATTCCCTCTTTGAGATTATTATAACTTACATCCGCCTTATGCTGGGATGAGATTACCACAGCATCGCACCGTTTGGGCCGGCCGTTTTCATATTCAACGGTTACTTGTGATTTGCCATCGGGGCGCAGAAAATCCAAAATCTGTTCTTTGCGGCACTTGGCTAACCGCTTGGTGAGAGAATGGGCCAGATGGATTGGCATAGGCATCAATTCTGGAGTGTCGTTAACTGCAAAACCGAACATCAGGCCCTGGTCGCCAGCGCCCTGTTCCGCAAATAGTCCATCACCCTCGTTTACGCCCTGGGCAATATCAGGACTCTGCTTGTCAATAGAGGAGATAACTGCGCAGGTTTCGTTGTCAAACCCCATGTCAGAGTGGCAATAACCGATTTCAGCGATTTTTTTTCTGACGATGTTTGGCATATCGACATAACATTTGGTGGTGATTTCGCCCGCAATCATTGCCAATCCGGTGGTGACCATGGTTTCACACGCCACCCGCCCCCTGGGATCTTGAGCCAGGATAGAATCCAGGATGGCATCACTAATTTGGTCGGCGATTTTATCTGGGTGTCCTTCGGTCACCGATTCTGAGGTAAAAAGAAAATTTCCATTGTTCATTGTGACTCTCCTTTGTCAAACCGTCATTGAAATCCCGGGAATTTTTTTCGTTCTTATAATACAGAACTAAATATTATGCCCGGTTGGAGCGGTAAAGTCAATAGTGGTTGATCAAACGAGGGTTTTTGGGTTATAGGTTATGGGTATCTGGGATTGGAACTCATACCTAATTATTCTGAAAGTAGCGAAATATAAACGCAGAATCAACATGGAGCAAATATGACATTAATTTTAATGCTGTTGGAACTTTACGAGTTTCTGATTATTGTGAGAGTAGTACTTTCATGGGTGCCTCATAACAACCGGCATAAAGCTGCCATTTTACTCAGGGATGTCACCAATCCGGTGATGGTGCCATTACGCCGAATAATACCCAATTTGGGTGGTATCGATTTTTCTCCTATTTTGATTATAATCGGCATCGAATTTCTAAAGAGTTTTGTAGCCAGTATGGCCCACGGTTTTTAGTATCATCAATATGCCAAGGAAAATGAAAAAGAAATTGAAGTAGCAATAAGGCGGAACTGTCTTGACAAAACTTCTTTTTTGTGATAGCTTGCAAATCCATAAATTAAATCTCGGAAAAGATGGTTTTTAAACAGATAAATGCTAATGTTTTCAGACATTTAAGTTTAAATAAATTTCCGGTAACTGCTAGTGTTTTTTTTTAAGGAGAGTTTACTATGTTGGGGAGTAAAATAGCCCGGCGGTATGCCCAGGCGCTTTTTGAGTTGTGCGATGCCAAGGATTACCAAAAAATTCTCAAACAGATGAAGGATTTTGTGGCCACCATAAAAAAACCGGAGTTACAGCATCTGTTTGTAAGCCCGGCCTTTGCCGTGGAAGAGAAGCAAGCGGTATTACAGGATCTGTTTGCCGGTCTAAAACTGGATTCTCTGCTGCAGCAGTTCAACAGTTACCTGTTGGAACACGGGAGACTGCTTCAGGTAGAAGCAATTTGCCACTGTTTTAACAATTTGGTAAATGAAGCGCTCAACCGGATACAGGTAGATGTAACCTCAGCGGTTAGCCTGAAAAAAGTGGATAAGGATAAATTCCTGGCCACCTTGAAAAAAGTGCTGGATAAAGAGGTGGAGGTCAACTGGAAGGTGGACAAAGAGATAATTGGCGGTGCAGTCACCAGAGTGGGAAGCACAATATATGATGGTTCGATTTATTCCCGTTTGGAGGGGCTTAAGGCTAGTTTAGCTTCACAAGTGTAATATGGCGGACAACGATAACAGCCTGCGGCGTTCTCGTTGCCCTTAGTTTTATGTAAATATTATTCAGATAAATAATAATCGTTTAATTTAAACATTTCTTTAATTCGAGGAGAAATCTATGGAGATCAGGGCTGAAGAGATAAGTAGAATAATCAAAGATCGCATTAAGGATTACGACAAAAAAGTTGAAGTATCGGAAGTGGGAACTATCCTCTCAGTAGGTGATGGTATCGCCAGGATTTATGGTCTGGAAGGTGCTATGGCCGGTGAGTTGCTGGAGTTTGCCAACGGTGAGATGGGTATTGTGCTGAACCTGGAGGAGGGTAATGTAGGCGTCGCTATCATGGGCGAATACATGGAGATCAAAGAGGGTGACCAGGTAAAGAGAACCGGTCGTATTGCTGAGGTGCCGGTAGGCGAAGCCCTGGTCGGCCGGGTAGTGGATGCCATCGGTCGTCCTGTGGATGGACAGGGTGAGGTGCTCAGCAAAGACACCCGTAAAATCGAAATCAAGGCGCCAGGTATCATCGAGCGCCAACCGGTGAAGGACCCCCTGCAGACCGGAATCAAGGCTATTGACTCCATGATCCCCATTGGTCGTGGTCAGCGTGAGTTGATTATTGGCGACCGTAATACAGGTAAAACCGCTCTAGCTATCGATGCTATTATCAACCAAAAGAACACCGATGTTTATTGCATTTACGTGGCCATCGGCCAAAAACAGTCCACCGTTGCTCAGGTGGTTGACAAACTGAAACAACATGGCGCCATGGAATACACCACCGTGGTTTGCGCCAATGCTTCAGATCCTGCACCACTGCAATTTATCGCTCCATATTGCGGAGTCACCATGGGCGAGTATTTCCGTGACAACGGCAAACACGCCCTGCTGATATACGATGATCTCTCAAAACACGCTGTGGCTTACCGGCAGTTGTCTTTGCTGCTTCGCCGTCCGCCTGGACGCGAGGCCTATCCCGGTGACGTCTTTTATCTCCATTCCCGTTTGTTGGAGAGAGCGGCCAAAATGAGCGATCAGGAGGGTGACGGCAGTCTTACTGCTCTGCCGGTCATCGAGACCCAGGCTGGTGATATTTCCGCTTATATTCCCACCAATGTTATCTCCATTACCGATGGCCAGATCTTTTTGGAAGGCGATCTGTTCTACCAGGGGATCAGACCGGCTATCAACGCCGGACTTTCAGTCTCCCGGGTGGGTGGTAATGCTCAGATCAAGGCTATGAAACAGGTGGCTGGAATGTTGAGGCTGGAGTTGGCCCAATACCGTGAAATCGCCGCCTTTGCCCAGTTCGGTTCCGAGTTGGACAAGGCTACCCAAAATCAGATCGCTCGCGGTGAGCGGTTGGTAGAAATATTAAAACAGGGACAATATGCGCCCATGCGGGTGGGTGAACAGATAATCTCTATCTGCGCCGGCACCGGTAAAGACCAGGATGGCAGCAATTGGATCCGCTCTTATCCGGTAGGCGTTATCGGGAGATACCTGGAAGAGATGGTAGAATATTGCCGTTCCCGCAACCCGGAGTTAATAGATTCCATTGAGGAGAAAAAAGTGCTGGACGATGATATCCAAAGCAAGATGGATCAGATGTTCGATGAATTCCGTAAGGTATTTAAAGCCTAGGTGACAACAGGAGGTGAACTATGGCCAATTTACAGGCCATCCGTAAAAGGATAAGCTCAGTTAAAAATACTCAGCAGATCACCAAGGCTATGAAGATGGTGGCTGCGGCCAAGTTAAAAAAGGCCCAGGATATGCTCACCGGCGCTCTTCCCTACCTGAACAAATTCGAGCAGGTGGTGCAGGAGATAAGCCAGGGCTGTGCTCCTGAAGATCATCCTTTTTTAAAGGCCAAACCGGTAAAGAAACTTTGTCTGATTGTATGTGCTTCGGATCGTGGTTTGTGCGGTTCCTTTAATTCCAATATGATGAAGTATCTAGATAGTTATATCAGGCAACAAAATAGTAAAGGGGTAGAGGAAATTATTCTCTATCCAGTGGGCAACAAGATCAACGACTATGTAAAAAAACAGCAGCAAGAGATATTGGATTCCCTGGTGCAGGTAGACTTCAGGGAGTCATTTAAGTTGGCCGAAGGGGTTTTAGGCCGAGTGGTGCCGCGTTTTATCGAGGGCCAGTTCGATGCTGCCAGGATAATCTATTACCATTATATATCTACCGGTAAACAGCAGATACAGGAAGAGGATTTTTTGCCTATCCAACCCTCTGGTGCAGAAGAAGGGAAAGAAGATTCAGCCGAAACTGCAGAAGAAATGGAACTTCAGGTTGATGCTGTTTTCGAGCCTGGCAAAGTGGCATTGTTACCCCAGATACTAAAAATGTATATCCACAATAAACTCTACCGGGTGCTCATGGAGAGCGCCACTTCTGAG
>CAZTWC010000231.1:0-6223 GCA_964617105.1 uncultured Myxococcia bacterium | reverse complement strand
TTAATGATTACCGGGTCTTAACATGGGCTGAAGAAAGGCTTGAGCTAAGTGATGGGAAACTATCATGCTTAGTTCTTATGGGAGCTTGGGCTGGTAACAGCCCTTGCTTACCAGACGCACAGGTGGTCAATTTTGGGTTGGCATTTCGAGATTTGCCACAGGGATAGCGGTGAGCGCAGCAACTTTTTATATCTTCTAATAACAATTTAAACTCAATCAATACTCCACTGTTTATAAAAAACCTAAATCAACTTGAATATTTGTTCCTCTTAGTTTGACTTTGAATTTACTATTAATTATAATCATATTTTTTATGTAATCAACAAAGTCAATCTGCGGGGTTAATATGTCCACGCGATATTTTAACAATCTTTTTATGACGTGGTGTTCTCGCTTTGCCATTATTTTTATATTTATAATTTTGGTGGTTTCTGTCTCCGGATTGGCCTTTGCCAAGAAAAACAAGCAGAGAATTGCACTCAAAGTCTCATCATTTGGCGTGCCCAATAATCTTTTATTGAAATTCAGTAAAATCCTGAAAGCGAATATCGCAAAAAAGGAAGGAAAGAACATGGAGATTCTTTCCGTTCGTGACGCTCTTAATTTAGCCAAAATAAAATCAAAAGGGAAAAGGAAAGGAAAAATTAACCTGGCGGATTGTACAGATTCTTCCTGTCTTGCCCGGATCGGGAAAGCGTTGAACGCAAAGAAGATTATTGATGTGCATATAGGATTGATAAGTGGTTTTACTTTAGTGAATTTAAAAATTGTGGATGTAAATAAGATAAAAATTATCTCTAGATTCAGAGAAATGAAAAAACAGTCTTTAGTTGAGTTGGAGAAGTCCTTTGCTGCAAATATTGCCAGTGCTTTGGAACAAAAAATATCTGATTCCCATCCCGGTGTAATTACAATTGTAGTTGAACCTTTAAAACATTCCAAAGATATCGACAGTGCCGAGGCTGAAATATATACAGAAGTGATTATGTCAGAATTAGAGGCATCTGGCTGTCTCCGCTCTATTGGTATAAATGCCAGACAAGTTATTGAGTCAATAACCGATGCGGTAAATGCCCTTTTAAGACAATGTGGACTTGAGTAGAAAATATGACCCCAAAACTCCCCCGAAAAACCAAACTATCCCTAATCAGTTTTGCCGCCGGACTGGCCGTCTGCCTGGTGGCTGTTATTTTTATCCTTTTTGATACCCTGGATGGCTTCGAGGCCCGCACCCGTTCCTGGCGGTTTCGCCTAAAGGGCAAAATTCCTCTGGCCAACCAGATTACGCTGGTCAACATAGATGAAAAGACCCTGGCTAACCTAGATTGGCCCATAGACAGGTCAAATATGGCCCTGTTTATCGACCTCCTGCAAAAATATGGAGCCAAGACTCTGGGTGTCGATATTTTATACACAGATCCAGACAAAAAGGATGCCCGCTTTGATCAACTTTTTGGACAGATGCTGAGTATTTACGGCAATGCGGTGCTGGGGACTGATATGATCCAATTGGAAGAGCCGTTGGAGCAAGAAAAGCAGCCAGATAAACCCGGTAATTCAGATAAGAATGAAACTCAGTTAGAGATAGAGAAACGAGGTTGGAAATTTTTGGGACAAACTTTATCTCCTACTGCCAATGAAGTGGATGGACCGATATTGCCAATCCTGAAAGGCAGCCACGGCCTGGGACATCTGAATCTGCTGCCCGATTCAGCGGGGATATTAGATAGATTTTACCCTTTATATCAATACCGGGGCAAATATTATCCTTCTCTCTCTCTGGGGATGCTGTTCAATTATTTTGACTTGAAAGAGAAGCATATTCGCTTATCCAGGGATAGTATCACCATAAAATCTCCTCAATTTAACCTGGATATACCACTAGATCAATATGGCGCTCTGTGGATCAATTTCAAGGGAGAGATGGAGCAGGTTGAGCACTACTCTTTTATCGATCTTTTAGTCTCCAGCCAACAAATGGCCAAAGGTGGTCAACCAATAGTTGATCTAAATAAATTAAAGGGAAAGATTGTTCTATTGGGGCAGACCGCTGCCAGCATTGGTGATCACGGACCGGTTCCCTTTGCGGTAAACACACCTTTGGTTTTGGCTCATGCCAATGCTCTAGATAATTTGCTGTCAGGCACTATGCTGTCTAAGGCCTCAAAAATTGTTGACTGCCTGGTATTGCTGGTTTTGGGGCTGATAATCTGTTTTTCCACCTCGTTTTTAACGGCCAGAAATTCAGCCATTGTCAATATTGGCGTCTTGGCTGTTTTTGTTTTGCTAAATTATCTTCTTTTTCTCCAGGGAACTATCATTGCTCTTTTTGTCCCCGGCCTGGCTATGATTATCTGCTACCTGACCGCTTCCAGTACCAATCATTTTGTCCGTGATGCTGACGAGCGGATATTAAAGAGTGCTTTTTCCTCTTTTGTTTCTCCCGGAGTTATGACCCGTATTTTGGACAACCCGGAAAATCTGGACCTGGTGGGTAAGAAAAAGCGGCTGACCATTCTTTTCAGCGACATCAAGGGTTACACAACTCTGAGCAACACGTTGTCGCCCGACGAGATTCTGGCCATTTTGCGGGAATACCTGGATGCCATGACCCACTTGATTTTCAAGTATGAAGGCACGGTTGACAAAATAATGGGCGACGGGATCATGGCTTTTTTCGGCGATCCCATTGAGCAGCCTAAGCACCCCTTCAAGGCTGTATGCACCGCTATGGATATGCAAATCGAAGTAGCCCGGTTGGTGACAAAATGGGAATCAGAGGGCAAATCGGGGCTGAAGATCAGAATCGGCATTGCCACCGGCGATGTTTTTGTCGGCAATATCGGCTCCAAAGAGCACTTGGAATACACGGTGCTGGGCCCCAATGTAAACTTGGCTTCCAGGCTGGAGACCAAGGCGCCGGCCGGCGGGATACTGATCAGCCGGGAAACTTATCTGGATGTGCAAGATCAAGTGGTCTGCCGCCCGGTGGGTGGTCTGGAACTAAAAGGTTACCGCAACGCTTATACCGCCTACCAGGTGTTAGGTCACAAAGGTGAGGTGGCAGAAGAGCAACCGACCGTAGACAAAGCACCGGCCAGTACGCCGGCTGCAACTGCTGAGATAAAACCGGAACAAATACCGGAGCGGCGTAATCAGTCAAGATTTTCAATAAAAATCTTTATGGAATTTGAGTATAAAAATGAAAATTACAAAGCCAAATCGGTTGACATCAGTAAAAGCGGCATTTTGGTTGAGACTGATTGCCCTGCCAAAATCAACGAAGATATCATGTTTTATACGGTTTTTCCAATAAACCAAAAATCTTTGCCACTGAACGTATCTGGTCGGGTAGTGCGGATAATAAAACCGACCGAGCCTGATATATTGCCACGGTTAGGACTAAAATTTACCGCTACAATATCTAAGAGCAAAGAAACACTTAGATATTTTATCGAAAATACTTTTTTGAACAAAACCATGGCCCAACGCTTATTGGAAGATGTCGAAGAGGAGGATACCGGTTATATCTTTCGCTATAATTTGAACCAATTTTTCGGCAAAATATTAAACGCCCAAGATAAAAAGAGCATTATCGATTTTGGTGATATTTCCGATCGGGATATGCAACGTCTCAAAGGTGTTCTGCTTTTTCCTGATCATGAAGCGCCCCGGGTTTATCACAGTTTTTTATTACACGATCAACTTAGGATGGAAATTTTACGAGCCGGCCGCTACAACCTTGATCTATCCTTGATCCAGATAAATTTTCTCAAAGTTGACAGCAGGCCAAAAAACGATACTGATTCACCAGGGATCACCAGGGATACAAAGGTAAAATTATTGTCGGTAATCGCTGACTCTATCCGCAATGTGGATGTTATCTATCAGAGAGCGGATTGCCAATTTGTGGTTATTGCACCCTCTACCCAAAAAGGGCGGGTGGATGTTATCATTAACCGGATAGAAGATAATTTGAGAGGGTTTTATCACGCCAACCCGGGTCAAAAAGATAGATTTAGAATCGAGATCGCCGGTTTAACGGTTGAACACGATAGACTTATCGGACCGGCCAAGGTTTTAGCGGTGTTGGAACAGGGTTCAAGAGGCACCGGAACCAAAGGGCTGGATACAGAAAAACGGGTAATAGAAAGCAAGACTTTATCTTATCGCCAAGATAAATAAACCAATACGATGAAATGCAACCAAGGAGATTGAGTTATGAAACTGATTTTTAGTCACTTGTTTTCCCCTGGAATAATTTCACATATCAGACGTTTGTCAATCTTATTTTTGCTGGCAATGATATTTGCCACTGGAATCGGTACCACCCGGGCAGTTCATGCATCCGAGCGCTTTGCCGTGATGGTGGACGAAATCTATGACGGAGTAAAACAGGAGAGCGAGACGATAGAATCCTTTATCAGCGAACACCTGGTGCAAAAGGGTTTTCAGGTGGCGGACAGAGAGCAGACCCTGCAACTTCGTAAGAACGTAGCCACTGCTGATTTGTTGAAAGGGCGGCTGCCTGACACGGTTTTCTCTTTTGAAGCAGACTATCTGGTAGCGGGCAAGGCTGACTGCGAGGTGTTCAGCACTGATACCATGGGGGTGCCTTTTAAGAGTGCCAAGTGCAATTTGACCCTGAAACTTATTCAGGTGGACAGCGGCCAATATATCGGCTCCTTTTCCGAAGATGATATCGCCATGGATATCTCCAAACGCACCGCCTGCCGTAAGTCGGCTTTGCAATTGGCAAAACAGTTTGTTGCCAAGACTTTGCCCAAATTACAGAAAAGAGGTCAAAAGAGCAAACTCATCTCTTTGTGGCTCTACGATTTGGCCCAGCGCTCTGATATGGACGGGTTGCTGGCTGGTATTAAGGCGATAACCACGGTGAGCGATGCTGAACTGCGGCATTTTGGCAAAGATGTTTGCAAAGTTGATGTCAAACTAAAATCTGGTGATGGTTTCAAGTTTTCCAACGCTTTGGAGCAGGCGGCTGGTTTGTCTTTGGCGGTTGAGCAGGCTTCAAAAGCCCTGGTCAAGGTGCGTTACGATCTTACCAAAACAGCGGGCCTTAAACTCTCTGTTACTCCTTTTAAGAATTTGACCCGCAACTCCCGTTACGATTGGCTGAAGAGTTCCGGGGCCAAGGTTTTTGCCTCAACTTTATCCAATTCAAAGTATATTGCCGTGGATGCCAACATCAAAAGGCGTAAGCAGATTCCCAGAAACAAAAGAGGATTGGAGAACACCATCCAGTTGGTTGCCAGTGGAAAATTCAGCGGTCGGAGTGAAAATGGAACCCTGGTGGTGGAGATCAGGGATTTATCCACTAATGCCCTTTTTTATACTGCCACATCGAACGGCCAGTTGGAGAATCTTTTTTCCATGGCATCAGATACCGCCCGTCAGGTAGATAAAGATTTGCTGGAGCAGATAAAAAAGAAAGGACTTTCGCGGAAATATAGGATTTCAGCCGGTAATCTGCAGAAACTCGATGGATATCTGAGTGTTATTAAAGAGACTAGATTTCTGAAGATTAAAGATGTTGAAGTGGAGAATATTTTTCCCGCTTTTCAGGCCCGTTACGTTGGTAAATCACTGGGTAAGGTGGTGCTGGCTAATCTGGGCAGCCGGGCGGCAAAGGATGTGAAACTCCAGGTGGAGATTCCTGGATTTACCAAATTACCCCATGAAACCAGGATGGAGCAGGTGGCTAAAGGGAAAAGAGTTGAAATTCCCCTCAACCTCTCTCTGGACCGAAACAAAGTATTCAGCCTTGACGAGAATACCCCGGCCCAGATGAAGGTGAGTTTAACTTATGTGGTCGGTGATCGGGAGTTAAAGGACACCTTTATCAAACCAGTGTTGATTTATGATCGCAATGCTCTAAGTTGGCAAAACGATGGCGCTGTGGCCGCTTTTATCACCCCCAGGGACCCGGCAGTCAAGGATTTTGCCCGCCAGGCTATTTCCATGGCGCCAGAAAGAAATAAAGATAAAGAGAAGATTCAATCTATGGTCAAAGGTCTGCAGTTTCCCATGGCTGTGTTTAACGCCCTGGCCACCTTGCCGGTCAAGTATGTCAAAGACCCGGTTAACCCATCCCAGGAGCATTCGCTGGATTATGTCCAGTATCCCCGGGAAACCTTGAAATACAAGACCGGCGATTGTGATGATATGAGCGTGTTGTATGCCTCCATGCTGGAGAGTTTGG
>CAZTWC010000230.1:0-6232 GCA_964617105.1 uncultured Myxococcia bacterium | reverse complement strand
TCTAATCCCGAAACCCCTTAATCTCCTTCACCTCAACCAGCCTCCCTGGCAACAGTTTGTTAACTTCCTCGATGAGAGTGCTCAGTTGGACTCCCTGGAAATTGACGTTTTTTTCTAATGATTCTATCTTTCGCCATATTTCTGCGTGTTCCGCGAGCATTTGGCGCATTTGAATAAATGCTCTGATAATGAGAATATTGACCTGGATGGCTCTTTTGCTATGCAACACCCCAGACAGCATTGCCACTCCGTGCTCTGTAAAAGCATATGGTGGTATTCTTCGTCCACCCCAACTTGAGGTCGCAATTTGCGACTTCAAGGTTCTAAACTCTTGATTTGTTAGCTGAAACATGAATTCAGAAGGGAATCTTTCTTGATTTCTTTTAACCTGCTCATTTAATCGTTTAGTTTCCACCCCATACATCACCGCCAGGTCACTATCCAGCATCACTTTCTGGCCTCGAATAAGGTATATTTTATGTTCAATTATCTCCCGGGGGATAATTTCTAGTGATTTGTTTTGATCTTTTGCCATTGGAACCTAAATGAACTTTCAGAATAGTTAATTTCAGGAGAGCCAACCCGTCCACAAAAAACGATCGTTTTCGCTGGACGGATATGTACGAAAAATTGGGTTTAAATTGGACGGTATCCGTCCAAATAAATTCATAATTGGGTTTTTCCTGAAAATTGGAGTAAAAACGATGTCAAATTACGCCTATCTCAGAGTATCTACCAATACTCAAGATGCTGAAAATCAGAAACTCGGTATTCTCGAATACTGCAACAAAAAACCTAACTCCAGTGAATATTATCAAAGATAATGGCAGCGGTCAATTGTCTTGGAGAAAAATAAAGAGAGATAATAAAAATTATTGACTTTGCTAAACCTAGTGATACGTTTGTTGTGGTTGAAGTATTAAGACGTTCACGCCCAACCACACTGGTTTTGGAAATATTAGAATTTGCTGTTAAAAAAGAAATCTCTGTCCATATCTTTTTTGCCCTTACTCCATTTGAAGCGCAACGTATTCGCAATTTTAAATTCCCATTTCCAATTGCATTTTCCAGAATGTTATTTTAGAGTTAGATTTTTTGAATGAATATATTTTTTTTACAACGATAATTACCCTTATCATCCAAACTATTAGGTAACCCCACATGACCAAAGCCGATTTGATTGACACCATGACCGAAAACTTTGATTATACGCGGGCAGAATGTGCTGATCTAGTGGAGAGTTTCCACCGCGATTGTTACCACAACGATTACCAGCAGGCTATAGGAAAAAATCAAGCACCCTGGCCACACCTAAAACCAAATTGGTTTCCATGGGATTCTCCTTTCAAACTTTGTTAAAAATACTGCTTCGTTAATTCCCTCCTAACTTTTTTCCCCCTATCTGCCAAGGACAGTTCAGACACTTTGGACAACCCGGACAACTTTTACTGAATTTGAAGAAATTATTTTCATTTAGAGACTATTTTCTCCTCTGGCGGTTATGCTCAATACCTTTCTTTCCTAACTCTTCAGTAGCCAGTTTTTTTATGTTGGTAGCCATTTCAGGCCACAAGGTGTAGATAAGTAGAATCTTTATAAAGGAATGTTTTAATTGTTGGTTAAAAATATCGTTGTAAAAATGGTCTAAAATGGTACAAATTGGGATAAGTTCAATTGAGTAACTAGAGTAAGAGTTGATTAGGATTTTAAATGTTCAAAGTAGTCTCTGCCCCTTGCTGCATAAGAAAAATCACATCATCTGAAACACTTAACTCAAAGGATTTTGGCGGAGAGAGTGGGATTCGAACCCACGGTGCGGAAACCGCACACTTGATTTCGAGTCAAGCGCCTTCGACCAACTCGGCCATCTCTCCGCATACTGCAACTACTTCAGTTCTCGAGTCAGTCACTTTCCTTGCCGACTTTCTCTTAAATTGATAAAAAAATCGCTCAATTGTTGACGGCATTTGTCTTCAAGCACTCCGTCCACCACCCGGACCTGGTGGTTAAGCCGCGGATCGCTTAATATCTGGTACAGGGTTTGAGCCCCCCCGGCCTTTAAATCCCGGCAGCCAAAAACTACTGTTTCTACCCTGGCCTGCACTATAGCGCCGGAACACATTATGCAAGGCTCCTTGGTAACATAGAGGATGCAGCCGGTAAGCCGCCAGTTGTCCAATTGACTACAGGCTTGCTTTATAGCCAGAATTTCGGCATGAGCAATGGGATCTTTAGTGGATTCCTTAATATTATGTCCCCGGGCAATTATTTTCCCCTGATAGGTTATAACTGCGCCTACCGGAATCTCCTCCTTTGCAGCCGCCTTCTCTGCCTCCTCCAACGCCTCCTGCATGAATAATTGATGATTTGGAGTAATTAAATTTTCCATAGCAATGGCAATTATAGCTTCTCTTAAAAATTTTACGGGTTACAGTACTAATTGCCGTTAATTTTCAAAACTACTGCCGTGACATCGTCATCTCTGGGCACTTCACCAAAAAAGTTGAACGCTCTTTCAATAACCTGGTCTTTGATCTCTTCCGGTGTTTTATCAACCAGGGAGTGAAAGTGTTTTTTAAACCTTCTCTTGCCGTATTCCTCATTTTTATCATTTACACACTCAATCAGGCCATCGGTGTAGAAGAAGATTACATCACCAGCTGACATGGTGAGCTTTTTATTTGTAAATTTCGAATCCAGGCTGTAACCCAAACGGGAACCTCTTGCCACCAGGGATTTTACCTTGTCTGCAGTTTTGGAGTAATACAGGGGTAAATTGTGACCAGCGTTAGAGTATGTCAATTCATTGGTTTCGTTATCAAAACAGGCAATAAAAAAAGTCATTACATACCTGCCCATTCCGGTTTCATTAACCACCAGGTTTAAATGGTCGAGGATCATTGATGGCGAGATAGCAAAATCGTCAAATTTATCTTTTACATTGTCAATAATAGAGCAGGCACTGCGCACTCCAGAAGTGACCAGAGCTGCCGGCGTGCCGTGGCCAGTTACATCGCCGATTAGGATGTAATAATAGCGGCCGGTATCGATCAAATAGCCATACCAATCGCCGCCGGTTTCGGAGGCAGATTCAAAAAAGCCTGCGGTTTCAATTTTATCGGTGGTGGGATTAGAGTCGGGAAACAGAGCACCCTGTACTGCCTGGGCGGTTTTCAACTCCTGGTCCATACGCGCTTTATCAGCTGTTTCAGCCAAAAGTTCGATATTTTTGATCTGGATAGCCACATTGGTGGCCAGGCTTTCGCCAATGTAACGGTCATCGGTGTCAAAACGCATCCCCTTGGAGTCAAGCCTATCTTGAATAGTCAACACGCCATAGGTTTCATCCTGATAATTGAGTGGAATAGCCATCATGGTCTTGCAGCCTCGCCAGTTATCTTTACCCTGGTTAATAAAATTTTTATCTTTATTCACATCATCCACTATTAAAACCGAGCGCGACTCAAAACTCTTGCCTATCACTCCCTGGCCTATCTTGAAACTTTGCTTCACTTGTTCATCCTCTGACCAGCCGTATCGGACAGTGTTATACAGCATCTCCTCCTTTTGATCAAAAATATAGATGGCCCCCTTACGCACCTTGAGCAAGGTGCCCACATCATTGATGGCTTGCTCCAAAAGGGGCTTTAAAATCTGCATCCTGGATATCTTGGTGCCGATTTCGTGAACTTCACCCAATTGCCGACTCAGTTTGGCTGACTTGCGGTGAGCCATGGCAAAACGGGTTGACAGCACTGCCGATTGAAAAAAAATCATTATTACCAACATAAACTGGGAGATGAAAAAGGTGCGGATCACCTCGTTGGCGTGGAGGATATCATGGATAAGACCAAAAAAGAAAAATCCTGCACCCAACAGCAGCAAGCCGGCTCCCAAACGACCCCGCATTTTGGCCTTCACCATTTTGATAGACAAAAATATGATCAGGATTAGCATGACAAGGTTGTATACCAGAATCAGTTTGCTGAATAAAAGCGGGCTGGTTAAAAGGGTAAACAGGATTAAAACAAAACCTGATATTAGAGGAACTAGAGTTGCACGCCTGGAGATCTCTTGGGGAAACAGGTAGTAACAAAAGAGATACAAAGTAATCCATCCAGCCGGTAAAGTGATATACTCAATGGTCATGCGCCAGTCAAAGATATCTGCCCCGGGGATAATTACTTCCAGATAGTTCTCGGTCAAGAAAAAACGGACAACAAGAGTCAGGCACAGTAAGGAGAAATACAAACTGGCCTTGTCTTCCCGCCGGCCCAAAAAAAGCATGGTATGATAAAGACACATCATCAGCAAAACACCCAGGACAACTATATTCTGGGTAAGATTAATCCAATTTCTATGCTGTATAATCTCCAAGGGTGCTATCTTAATGTTTTCGGTCATCCCCCCTAAACGGTGGGAAAAGTTGGCCACCTTGATAGCCAACACTACCTCTTTTTGGTCAGCCGCTAAGGTGATGCCCTTGGTGAGCGGTAGAATCTGGGCCCGGGTTTCATCTTTGGTATTTCCAACCTTACCATTGGCAGCAAATTTTACTCCGTCCAGGTAAATCGAATAAGAGGTAAACATATATGGAATCCGGAGGCCCAAAAGCACTCTTTGCTTCGTGACCGGCAAAAGCACTTTCAAACTGTACCAACCATAGCCCGGGCCTGAACCGGTTTTGTCGTTCCAGCTGCCTGGCACCTTGATGTTCTCCCATTGACTGTAATCATAACCGGGTTGTCTAAACTCAGGTTTATCCTCCTGCCACTTGAATTTCCATTGGCCCAGAAGTTCGGCCGGGCCGTGAAGGTTAAAATCCCACTTGGACAAATCCAGCACCCCATTTTCAGCCGGAGGGGTTTTTATCTTTTCCCCACCACTACAGGCGAAACCGGTGAGAATCAGCAAAACAATCAGGGCGATAAAATATTTTTTCATTTATTCCTCTTTCGTAGAAAATACAAACTGAAGATCAGTATAATATAGGCTGGTTCTTGATTCAAAACCTGAGTCGGTGCCGACCAGCAACCACACTTCGCCAGTGGAGCCGGTGGTAATACTAAATGGTTGTTTCCCTATGTTATCGAGGCTCACAAACTCGTAGGGCGAATTGTTGCATTTAGTGCTCTTATTTCCGACTTTACCCAACACAATAGCATCTTTACCACCGAGTGACTGGTTCCCCTTGTCAATTGTCATCCTGAGGATTTTCTGGTCATCAAGTTTTGTGGTTGGCTCGGTAAGGGTGGCGCCCGCCTTAACCCAGATAGAATCAGGAGCACCTCCAATACCGGCGCATCCCTGGGGGACATTGGAGGCAAAGGTCAGAACTATACTGACCTGGTAAGTGGTGTTTACCTCTAACCCGGTGACCTGGCGCTTAAAAAACATAAAAAGATCATCACTGCTATTCATGCCAGAGACAAACAGGGCTTTGCGATTCTGGCCAAGCTCCGCAGGGAGCAGCTGGTGACCGCTTTCCAAATCGTAAAAATCTTTGTCTTTGGGAGGATAATCGGCAAAATCAACTTGCCAACCCTCAAGATCATTTTCGAACTTAAAACGGTACTCCTTCTGGGTGTCACCGGTTTTAGTGTCATCGGTTTTGATATAATCAGCTTTGGTATCATCAGTTTTTTGGGTGTTGACATCATCTTTAAGGCCATTATTTTCTACATTGGTGTCTTCTTCAGACTTGATTGTTTCCTCGCCGCAACTAAAGGTGAAAACCAACAAACTAACCAGCACTACACCAAGAGATCGGACCTGAGCCCAGCAAGACCCATGTTCAGTATTCAGAGTTTGAATCATCATGATTTATCTCCTAAAGACAAAAAAAAATCTAGCCACAAGTTAAGGGCGCCCCAAAAAAATTTGCCTGTAGTATATATTAAAACTGGTTTTTAATATACCATTTTCTATCACGAGCATTTCGACATGTGGCAAATTTCGATCTCGAGGCCAACCCGGGTGCACTGGTTCTCCGCTGCAGGCTTCGCTCCGCCCCAGGGCACCCGGGTTGTCTATCAGGCCTGAAAACATACTGACCTTTAATTTGCTAAGCCGCTTTTACAAGTGAACGCATCATCTCCTCTCTGCCAGCCTTTATATGGCCGACTGCCATAGATAACATCACTATCAAGGCCAAACCGACTTTGAATTTCATCTTGGCCAGATAATGGATTAAAACCACACAATTGCCGTAATTCTCCATTACGGCTTAATT
>CAZTWC010000229.1:0-6254 GCA_964617105.1 uncultured Myxococcia bacterium | reverse complement strand
CGGACCAACAAATGATCGTTACCGCTGATAATATAGGCTCCGTTGGGCACTTCTCGACCCGGGGCAATATGCACATCAGCGCCCACGAAACAATTGTGGCCAAAACAACACCCCAAAAGAGGACTACCGCTTGAGACCAATTTTCCCTCGGCCATCACCTTTATCTCCTCTCCCCGCAGAGAATCCAATGGATGCACTAGCGAAGTAAGCGCACATTTTTTACCGGTTAGACAAAACTGCATACCATTTACGCAGAGATCCCCTTCCGGATAGCCCACACAACCTACCAGGGTGGAATTTTTACTTATAAAGGAATGGTGACCCACCACTGAGTAATTGACATTAGCCCGATCCTCGATGATTGTTCCCGTGCCTATATAAGAACCGCGCACCATGGCAAAAGCGCCGATTTTAACCCCCTCGTCTAAAAAGGAGGCCTCCACCACTGCAGTTGGATGAATTGAACAGCCACGGGCAATTTTATTAAAATTTTTCAGCAGCCGCCAAAAAAAACTGCTGCTATTGAATCTCAAACTCCTGGTAAACTGCCTCAGGGTCCACAATTTGTTATCTAGAATGTGATCCACCCAACTTACCTGAATTATCAATTGATTGACCCATAAAATATGGACCCAGTGGTTGACATGCATAAGAATACTGGATGTTACCGGATGCTCCCAGTATTTTGTTCCCATAATATTTTCGGGAGTAGGAACCTTGAGATTATATTCCCGGTAATAAACCGGATATGGCTTGGCCAAATTCTGATATTCCTGGGGTTTAAAAGTAAAGGCCGGAAAATAGAACAGATTAAAGAGAGATAACTTTTTATCCTGCCCCGATTTTACCTTTTTCAAATCCTGCAGGTGGGAATATTTACTTAAATAGGTGCACTCCTTCAAGGCGGCTTGCAAAGGTTCCCGGCTGGATTTAATTTTTTTTAAAAAATCCTTAAGCACCCTTCTGGTAAAAAACAGGTTATCCCAGAGTAAAATAAACTCTTCCCCAGCCTTTACCTGGTCCAGGTTGCTGATAATCTGTGGTTTCAGATTAAACTCTTTCAACCAAAATAGTTGCCACTCCAACAGAGTCTTATCCCTGATCCAACTCTGTTGTACCGACTCATCAAAGGGTGAAACAATTAAACCTTTAGATAGTATATAAGCTTTCACGCCAGGTTATCCAATTCCATCTCTTTTCTAATCCAGGAGGCAGTGGTGCCTTCTCCAAAAATAATACACTCATCATCATTTATATCTCTTAGCAAACGATATAAATTGCGGCGAGCAATAGTAGCGCGGTAACAGTTGTTCATCTTAGTATAAATCTTAGCCATCTGGTAATGTCCCAAAACAAAATCGGGGGCAGCATAAAGACATTTTCGCAGAGCCTTGACAGCCGTATCATGGTCATCCAACTCCTCCCATATAAACGCCATAAGGTGATAAACATGGGCTAATAACAAATTCTCCCTGGTAATCATTTCACAAACCGCTATAGCTTCTTTGTAATGGCTTTTATCTGCCAGTAAATGGGCCAACAGATAATAGCAAAACTGTAATATCTCGGCGTTTTCCTCTCCCCTCTCTATCTCCAGTAAACATTGAAGACGCATTACTTCATCGGCAGCCAGCGTCTGGTTCAATTCACACTTTTTAATGTAGTATTCCACAATGGATGGTTGCCTGAGTTTTAAATCATCTTTACTAAACTTGGGCTGTCTATTGATATTAAAAACCGGCGACGGCGTTTTTACCAAAGACCCAAGATGATCAATGGCTGCAGTATGTCGGCGTCCGTTGATAGCCGTCCCTCTATCTATAAATTTCCCAAATATATCTTCAGGAGACACCGGTGATTTAGGTGGTTTTTTGTGGTAAACCTGGGCATTTTCAAAAGTAACTGTTTCAAAGTTGCAATAAAACTTGGAATTGTGTTCCGAATGCCCCACTATCAACCATCCATCAGTGGCCAGACAATTATGGAAATTATTGATTACTCGCAAAGTGACTTTTTCATTAAAATAGATGGTAACATTACGGCAAATTATCAAGTCCAGTTCTGATGTATGGGTAAGGTATGAAGGATATACATCTTCGGCCAGGTTTAAATAGTTAAAATTTACCATCTCTTTTATTTTCGGTTTGAGATGGTAATGTTGTCCCTTTTGCTCAAAATACCTATCTACCAGGGTCTTCTCCATGTTGCGTAAATCCCACTGGGTATAGATCCCTTTTTTAGCCTTTTGCAAACTGATATTATTGATATCGGTGGCCAGGATATGCACCGCAACCCTGGGAAAATAGGGCTTCAATTCATTCAAAATTATGGCTAAAGTATATGGTTCCTGTCCACAAGAACAACCAGCTGACCATATCCTCAGGCTTTTTTTCCTTTCACGAACAGAATCCAGCAGGCAGGGAAAAATTTCCCTGGTGAGCACAGTAGTATGATAATGATTACGAAAAAAACTCGATTCGCCAACAGTGATTTCAGAAATGAGATATTCCCATAAAAGATGGCGGCAGTCATTACTGGCCAGAAACTGATAATAGTCAGTTAAACTGGTAAAATCGGACTGCGTAAAAGCTCTATCTACCCCCTTGGAGGAAAAAACATTTTTATCATTAATAAATTTTAAGCCCGCTTTCTGACTTATCAACTCATGTATTTTTTTGTAAATAATCTCATCCATTTGCGGGCAAAGAGGAAGTTTAGTTAATATCTAGTTTGAGTGACCGTTGCGGTTAAAAATTTTATCATAACCAACCGGTCATTGCAACCAGTTATAGTGATGGTTCTGTTGTAATTAACCTTTTATATTTGCTATAACTAACTTGAAATGCTACAGTAATATCAGTTTCTAATCCTTCTTGAACAAGATTACACGAACCTCGACATTTTTCCAGATCATGATTAAAAAAGACGCTTACAAGCCCAATCTTTTTTTAAAAACCTCCGATAATCTAACCGTTATTGCCCAAAGTATCATCGCCCTTAGTGAATCGCTATTAAAAGAAAAATCTCTAAATAATAATCTGGGCAGACGGCGCCAAATATTAATGCTCAAAGAGAGCGCCTTAAACATGAGAGAATTGGTGGCGGATATCCAGGAACTATCCCTGCTGGAAACCGGAGAGAAAAGTTATCAATTGGAGCATTTTCACCTCCATGAAATATTTAAGGTTATAGTTCCACTGGTCTATGGAATTATCGGTGACAAGGCTATCAAGTTCAACCTGGCTATCCAGGATGATCTGCCCATGGTCTATGCTGACCGGAGAAAAATCCGGGAAGTAGTGATGAATTTTCTGGAAAATGCGGTCTGTTTTACTGACCTGGGAAATATCACTTTAAAAGCCAGCACTGAGCAGAATATGGTCAAAATCTCTATCCAGGATACCGGAGTGGGGATCAGGCCAGAGGAGATTAGAGCCATTTTCAGAGGATTTAAAACCACTGGCGGCAGTATCCCGCTGGAATATGAGGGCAGTGGATTGCGCCTCAATATCAATAAAAGAATAATAGAAAGTCACGGCGGTAAAATCGGGGTAAAAAGCAAGGTGGGTGAAGGCACCACCTTCTATTTTACCTTACGGGCTCGTCCTTTTGAGGAGGTTACCCCTTCCACTGACCTGGAAACCAATTCCGATGAATATAATCTAATGGAGCCGGAAACCAGCAGCCCGGAATCTTCAAAGGATGATTACCAATTTACCGGTCCTGTTTCAGATACCGACCGGATGATTCAGATCGGAGAAAATGAACTGATTATGGTAGTGGATGACTCTCCCACTTCCAGAGAGATGATAGCCTCTATCCTTACCGATTACAACTACCAGGCAATCACCGCAGCCAACGGCAAAGAAGCCCTGGATAAGATACTTCAAAATAAGCCTCATCTGGTGATCACCGAACTATTTCTCCCTTTTCTAAACGGTTTTGAGTTGTGCAAAATTCTCAAACGTCAATTTGACTCACACTCTATTCCGATAATAATAATCTCTTCCCGGCGAATAATCGATGATACTATCTACAGTCTGAATATTGGCGTGGACGATTATATTACCAAGCCTTTTAACCGGTATGAACTTTTAGCCCGGGTCAGCGCCTTGCTGAGGATGTATAAACTACAGCGCCAACTGCAACTATGGAATGAAAAATTAGAGGACAAAGTAGCCCATAGAACCCGCCAGTTGAGCGAGATGCAAAAGCAACTAATCCAAAGTGAAAAGATGTCCAGCCTGGGCAATCTTACTGCCGGGGTTGCCCACGAGATAAACAATCCCCTGGCTTATGTATGTGCCAACGTAGATTTGCTGCGTAATAAATTTGCCCTGATGGCGCGTAAAATTACCCTTGACCAGGCCTGGTTGAATTGGCTGGCCGCTTCCTGTGAAAAGGAAAAAAAAGAGGCCGTAGATGAGTTTATTCTGCAGATGGAAAAGTGGGATAAATACAAACAGGATGTGCTGGATTTTCAGGCTGAGTCGGAAACCCAGGCAGACAGGCTAAAACTCTTTCCGGAATTTCACCACTACATCCAGGAGTCTGAACAAACAGAATTGGACCAGGATATCTATCAGTTCATGGATTCCACCGGCCATTTTATTCTTCGCTGCGAAGAGGGTTTGGAACGAGTAAAAAAAATCATCTCTGACTTGAGAGATTTTTCCAGGTTGGGCAAAGAGGAGTGGATAGAAGCGGATGTATGCGAAATTGTAGACAAGGTGCTCACTTTAAGTAACAACCTGCTGGAGCAAAAAAATATCAAAGTTATCTTTACCCGCAAAGGGACAAAACATCTGCAGTGCTTTCCAGATCGCCTGAACCAGGTATTTCTCAACATTGTTATTAATGCGGTACAGGCCATGGACAAGGGGGGGAGGCTACAAATCAGCACTTTTGGCGACGATCAAAATATCCAAATCCAATTCCAGGATAACGGTCGGGGAATACCTGAAAATATAAAAACCAAAGTATTTGATCCCTTTTTTACTACCAAACCGGTGGGAGTTGGGACCGGTCTGGGATTGAGCATAAGTTATCAAATTATTAGTAGCCACCAGGGAAAAATATCCCTCCATAACCTTAAAGAGGGGGGCACGCTGATAAAAATAGTCCTGCCCTGCCGCCAACCTAAGGATATCACCAAAAGTAAAGGTAAATCATCGCCAGAAAATATTATTATCGATAGAGGTAGAGTCTTTTACTAGTGCACGGTACAGCATTAACTTTCGACGACCGGCTACCAGAACTATTGATTGATTGATTCACAACTCTGACGGCTGGGACCGGCTTTTTGTATTGCCTCCAGCAGGATATTGCTGGTCAATATTTCTGGCAGCGGTTTCACATCTTTAAGGACGCCGCAGGGTGGAATAACCAGGTACATGGGTACACCACCACGGCCAAAAGCATTCAACCACTTTAAGATATTCCGTTGGTAGAGGGTGTAAT
This sequence comes from uncultured Myxococcia bacterium, assembly GCA_964617105.1. GTDB lineage: Bacteria > CAZTWC01 > CAZTWC01 > CAZTWC01 > CAZTWC01 > CAZTWC01. Next base: position 794 of record CAZTWC010000229.1, on the reverse strand, counting down.
CAGCCTTCATAGCCGTGACTCCATTTTTCTCAAAAGCCGCAGCGATCTCTTCGGTTTCAATGATGGCATATTCGTTTACCTTGCAATTAAGGCACCACTGAGCGGTAAAATCTATAAAAATAGTCTTGCCGTTTTGGTTTAAACGATTTAACTCCTGCTCATCAAAAGACTGCCACTTGATCAAATTCTTCCCACTCTCCTCTGGAAAAGCAGCAGATACCTTTGTTGTTTCCTGTTGCTGGTAATCATCCAAGTTGAGAGTTATAGCGCCCAGAAAAATCAGGCAAACCACGGCGATCAAGATAATTTTGACCCTGGTGCGGGGCGGATAGTGTTCTTGCATGGCCTGGAGTTGACCAGGTTCGGGTTTGAAAAACAGGCCCAGCAGCCAGGCCACAATACCGGTGCCTAATAGAAACCAGAGAACCCGAACCATCCCATTTATCCCAATTTGATTGGCCAAAACTTCCAGCAGCCAAATAGAAGTACCGATTAATAAAAAGCCCAGAGCACGGCTAAAATTGTTCCACACCGGCGAATCCCAGCGTTTAGGAAGCATATTAACCCAACCGGTCCAAACCGCTAGAAATAAAAAAGGAAAAGCCAATCCCAACCCAGCAGTGATAAAAAACAATAAAATCACCGCCACACTGCCCGACAAAGCAAACCCCATAGCCGGAGCGATGAAAGGTGCTGTGCAAGGAGTGCCCAAAATAGTAACAATCAGTCCGGTTATAAAAGACTGTCCCAGACCGGGTCTAAGAATTTGTCTTAATACATTTCGACGATCATCA
>CAZTWC010000228.1:314-6276 GCA_964617105.1 uncultured Myxococcia bacterium | reverse complement strand
TGGCAACCGATTTGGCTTCATTAATAAAGCGTATAATCAGTTCCAGATTGCCTGCTGCCAATTCCGACATTTTTTTTATGGCCACAAAGCGTTCCAACTTGGTATCATAGGCTTTATAAACTTTGGCGATCCCCCCTAAGCCCAGAAGATCTGATTCTTTGTATTTAAACCTTTGCTGTATTTTTTTTTCTAAATCATCGTTTTCCTGCTGTCCATTTTCAGACTGAGAAGGCATGACCAGGGTTTTATTACTTGGATTATCAGTGGCAGACATTAATATTAACTCCCTTTTATTATTTCACTCAGTCAATTTACTATATTATTCTTCATATCATTTCAAGTTATTTCGTACACAGGAACTGTTCCTCTTTCCCGGTTTCCTTCAACGGTTTTTTTAAACATTTATAACCGTTTCGGCAATTATAAGATGAATGGCAAATAGGGAGGCATATTTCCTCCTTACTGCACAGGGACCCTAAAGAGCAATTACTGTTGGTATTGCACTTGTTACTGCAAAGTCCTCCGGGCCAGTCTAAATGGCATTCTAATGAACAGGGATCTTTTCCGCAGCAGTCCGCATCCTGTTTACACGGCTCTCCCTGGCAAATATTATCTTCATCAATCAGCCCATCGCAGTCGTTATCCTTACTATCACATATCTCGACTTGACCGGTTTCACATTCACACCCATTGGTGGTCAGGCCATCGCGGTCCAGGTAACCAGATTGGCATAAAAGCAGGCAGATACCATTTTGGCAAGTAGGACTGCCGCGAGGACCAGCCTGACAAACATTACCACAAAAACCGCAATTTTTCAGGTCGGTTTTCAGATCAAACTCTTCATCGATCTCCCCATCGCAATCGTTGTCAAAGCCATCGCATACCTCCAGGCCGCGAGGATGTTTTTTACAAGTACACCCATCCCCGCCTATGGGTATTTCGAAGTTGTCGTGACACACCCATTTACATTCGCCCTGCACGCATTTGGGTTCGGCGTTTAAAGGCGCCAGACAAAGGTTGCCGCAAGAGCCGCAGTGCTCAACACTGGTGGAGAATTTGAAATCTTCGTCCACATTACCATCGCAGTCATTATCCAGGCCGTCACACTTTTCCGTCTCTTCCTCGCGGGCTCCCCGGCAGGATGACCAGATATTGTCTTGGCAAATCTGGTGGCCTGGCCGGCAGATTCCCCGGTCGATACCGCAGGGACGTTGCGCTTTCTCCTGACAGAGGCACCCCTGATCTTTGGCTTTGTTGCATTCGTTGGCCAACCCATCGCATAGTGTTTCTGAAAAGCAGGTTTGGCAAGAGATATAATCTTTATTTCCGTCACTTTCTGCCGAAACCGGGTTAAGAACGATTTGGTAACTAAAAATAGCCAGGCATCCCTCCTCTTTTTTACAGTTAGCCAGGCTGGTAAAACCATGGCAATAGGTTGTATATTCAGGCCCGGCTATGAGAGAAAGATGATAGGTGGCGTTTTCCACCTCCTGTTTATTTGCTTCGAACCGTGGAGAGATAGTATTTCCCTTCAGGTCTTGAAAAGCGATCTGTCCCTGGCTGGAGAGGTTAAAGTAGAAAGCATCTTTGGTTTTTATGGACTGTTCAGAGGCTATAGTCATAATCAGGCAGCCGTTAATATTTTTTTTGTCATTGGCGGCTGTTTGGTTGTTTTCCTGGCCGTTTTCCTGGTGGTAATTAACCTGGGTGCGTTTGACGATATCCTGCACTCTGTTTAAACCGAGCGCTATCTTGTGCCCGCTGCTTTGGCGAAGACATTGACCGATTATATCGCCCGGCATCACCAGTTTCATTTTCTCCCGACCGCAGGATTGGCTTAACATCAGGAGAAACCCCGCCAATAACAGCAGGAGAGTCCGCATTTTAAAGTTAGCATTAAACATTACTTAACCACACTACAATTGCAGCCACCTTCCTCAATGGTTTCCAAAGAGGGAGGATAGGCACCATAATCTAAACTCTCTGTCCCGGATCTATCGGTTTGGAGTTGTCCTACTTCAAAAAATAGGTAATCTTCAAAACTGCTGTTTTTTCCATTATTTACCATAAGAGCATAAATATACTGCCCGGCATAAAGAGGTTGAAAAGATATTTTGGCGTCCTGAAAATTATGGGCCAGCACTTTTGGTCCTCGTAATTGCCGCCAATGATAAGTGAGTTTCTCTTTTTCCGGGTCATAACTGTCGCTGCCGTCCAGAGTAACCGTATCTCCTAAATTAAAAAAAGTTTTATCAACTTTAATTCCGGCTTTTGGCAATTGGTCACCCTGGTTGGCAATCAGCACTGTCACTTCTTTGCTGGTACGGGTAAATTTTGTATCTGATACATCAACTTTGAATACCAGTTTTCCCGGCGTTGAGGCGAAAAAACTGGCTTTGGCATTATTTTTTCCCTGGATATCCACAGTTTGTCCTTCCAGTTGGCGCCAGAGATAAGAGAGATTGTCCTGGTCAAGGTCTGCACTTGATGAAGCATCCAAATGGATGGTTTCAAACAGGTGCCCTTTTACCCTGCTAACCACATCTGGCACTGGCGGTCTGCCTTTGGCTGGATCGAATACTTGTACAGAGGTTTCAGCCTGAAAACTGTTTTGTTGGTCTGAAATAGTCAATTTAAAAGAGTATTTCCCCTCCTGATTGGCATCCACCGCTAAGATCTTAGGCATATTACCATCAATTTTGGCTCCATTTTCTCCAGCCTCTGGAGGGGAGAGGAATTGTAACAGCCCTGCCGCGGATAAGTTCAGTTGCGGGCCATCGGTTTGTTGCCAATGAGAGGTAAGTTTGTCGCCATCCGGGTCATAACTGTCGCCCGCATGGAGGATTATTTCCCCTTTTTCCTGCAGATCCTGGGTGTAAAATACAATTTGCGGCGGGTGATCTCCGGTTTTGGGATCAATAATTTTAAGGTTATGGGTGGCTGCTTGGCTGGTAGAACCGCTTTTGTCGGTCACCTTTAATTCAAACAGGTATTCACCCTCCTGGTCTGGGGTGAAAGTTAATTGCCGTTTCCTGGACAACTCACCCAGGGCACTGTTTCCCGTCGGCCCCTGAACCAATTGCCAATTATAGGCTGATAATGGGCCATTTAGATCATAACTGCCATGGCCGGAAATCCTAAGAGCAAAACCAGGCACCCCCTGTTTCGGTCCGTCAATTTTGGCCTGGGGAGGAATATCTTTGATGGTAATTTCCATCTCTTCTTTTCCTGTTTTACCCATGGACTCCGCTTTAATCTGTAAAATATATTTCCCCTCTGTCCGGGCGATAAAAGAGGTTTCTGTCTGGTGTTTATCAATGAAAATCCCGGTTTCAGGGCCAGATATCTGTTCCCAGGTAACTTTTACAGGTTGGTCAAATTTACTGTTGACCTCTGCTTTAATAGCAATAATTCCAGGGTCCAGGGTTTTTTCATTTTGCGGTGATAGAATTGTCACCTGGGGAGCCTCAACCAGAATTTCTACTTTTAACTGGTCCTGGTCTGAAAGTTGTCCATCAGTTACTTTTAAGGTGAGGAGATGATTTCCAGGGGCCAATTTTGTTTTGGCTGTCTGTCCCTGGGCTAAAAGACTACCACCTTTAAGCCAAAAGTAGTTCAGTTTATCACCATCCACGTCGGTGGACCCGCTGCCATTCAGGCTGATTTCTGTCTCCATACCAGTAGCCACAACTAATTGGTCATTTCCCGCTATTGCCTTAGGCGGACTGTTGTTGATCTCGATAATTTTTGAGGAACTGTGGCGGCCATTTCGCTCGTCCACCACTTCAAGAGAGATCAAGGAGCGGCCTTTTAGCAGAGAACACTTGAAAAAGGGATTGGCCAATATAATACCCTTAATTTTACCATCCACCCGCCAGATATAGGTGAGTTTTTCCTCATTCGGGTCATAAGATTTGGTGCCATCCAATTGGATTTCGTTTAACACTGCCATGGCCATTGAGGGAAATTTTACCATAAAATCAGCAACCGGCATTTCGTTGATATTGTCGTTGACAAGCAGTTTAACCGATTTTTGGTCTTTTGCCCCCTCTTCATCAAAAATCTCCAGCGTAAAAGCCAATTCTTCCGGCGTATACACTACGGGTAATTTTAATTGTAAATGGGCACTGTTCTGACCAGCCATCACCACAGGCAAAGGATTTTTGTCAGTGCGGCTCCAAACAAAAGTGAGGGTTTGTCCGTCAGGATCTTTGGATAGATCTCCGCTTAATACCACCTGCTGCTGCTCATTAAAACTAAACTGCTCTAAAAGTTCGATCTTTGGAGGACGATTAACATTTTTTACGGTAATATCCACTGTTTTTAACACCTCCAGGGAGGGGATGCCATCATCAGTAGCCTTAAAAACCACTTTTATCAATCCAGGTTGGCCATGTTTTGCCTGGGAGAAATCTGGACGCCATTTAAAAGTGTAAATACCAGAATTTGTATCCAGATCAAACTGGGCACCGGTTGGCATATTTTCTGCCTTGATACTCACCTGGTTGCCGTCAAGATCACTGCCTGAAACCGTGAAGGAGTTCTCCTGATTCTCTTTAACGGTTTGGGGGCCAGGAACGGTCAAAACCGGGGCCCGGTTAGTATTGGTAATCTCCACCTGGAACTCCAGCCGCCCGGCCAGGGGAGGAAGACCATTGTCAATGACCTTGAAAATGGCCGGGTATTTTCCGGTAGATTCATAACCAGGAGTTATGGTCAACTTACCATTACTTGGATTAAAACTACTGTCAGGAGGCAATTTTTCCTCTTGTAAAACCATAATATCACTATCAGGATCACTGGTTTGGAGGATGATCACCAATTGGCTATTTTCCTGAACAACTTGCTTGGCAACCGGTTTGAAAAAAGGAGCCTGGTTTATATTGTTTACTTGAATTTGCAGTTTTTGCACCACCTTTAATGGAGGCTGGCCGTTGTCTTCCACTGAAAAGATAACTTCAAAAGGCCCGTCAGCACTGCGGCCGTTAGGACCAAAATTGGGAGTAAAAGAAAATATGTTGCCCTCTAACTGGCTGCCCAAAGGTAGGTTGGTGGCTCTGTAAGTAATCTGATCCTGGTCAATATCGCTTCCATCCAGTGTAACAATCAGTTTCTCACCCTCGTTGATGCTGCGGTTAGTAAGAGGTTCAAGTTGAGGCTGGCGGTTTACATTGGTTATTTTGATGGTCAGAGTGCGTTGTTCACTTAAATTGCCGCTGTCTTCCACTTTTAATTTCAAGGTAAAAGGGCCATCTGACTGGCTGCCGTTTTTACCGTATTCAGCAGTGAGGGAAAAGATAGCGGTATTTTGGTTAAAGGAGGCGCCAAAACCGGTAGGAATGGGCGGGGTGTCAAAATCAGCCGTAAATTCTATCTCATCCTGGTTCGGGTCGTAACTCTTGCTGATCGCCACCTCTAGTTTTTCCCCTTCCAGGATATTGATGGTACCATTTTCCACCTGGACCGATTTATCTTCAATCCTGACCTCCACCACCAATGTGGGAGCCTCGTTAATATCGTTGGCAATGGAAATGGTTATTTGGTCTTCCCCTTTTCCACCTTTATCATCAGTAACCGTGAGTTTGAAAATTACCACTTCATCTTTATAGACTTGAGGGGTGACAAAATCGAGTTGAGCACTGTTTTCTCCAGTCAGGTTCTTGACTTCAGGTCCCCATATTTGTTTCCATTTGAAAGTTATCTGGTCTTGGTTGGGATCGTTGCCCTGGCCGGTTAATTGGACTACCTGGTTTTCACCCCGGCTTAAATCATCACCAGCCTGAGCAATGGGTTGGTCATTATACTTGTTGTTGATAGTGATCTTCACATAATCGGGCTCGCTATCCAGAGCATTTTCATCAGTGACAGTTAGTTTGAAGTACAGATATTTGGTAATCACCACATTTGGAGCATTGAATGCCGGCTTTTGAGCAGCAGCACTGCTAAGTTGCACATATAGCGG
>CAZTWC010000228.1:0-286 GCA_964617105.1 uncultured Myxococcia bacterium | reverse complement strand
CATTATCCACCTGAGTCCAGAGATAGGAGATCTCATCCTGATTAGGGTCATAACTTCCCGACCCATCCAGAGTGATACTAGTTGCAGTATTAACCGCACTCTGGTCATAGTAAGCAGCATCAGGCCCGGCCGAGGCAATGGGAGCCTTGCTGCTGATGTCCAGTTGAACCTCGGTTACAGCCATTTCAAAGGGAGTATTGGGCTGTGTATTAAATCCTTCCCCCTCATATCCGCAACTGCTGATGATCAGGAGAACCGGCACTATTACTGTGGTTAGTGGAAGAGA
>CAZTWC010000227.1:0-6333 GCA_964617105.1 uncultured Myxococcia bacterium | reverse complement strand
CAAAATCGGCATTTTCCAGCAAAGTTTCATGATTGTCGCGGCCAGATTCAGGATAGGAGGCTATACCAAAAGAGGCGGTTACGTTAATAGTTTCATCGCCCACCTTCAACTCATGTCTGGCAATATCTTTGCGAATCCGCTCTGCCACAATAAAGGCATCCTCCGCGCTGGTGCGGGGTAAAATAAAAGTAAACTCCTCCCCTCCATAACGGGCCGGGATATCAATATTCCTCATATTTTGCTTTAAAATAGCCGATATCTTGCGTAAAACATAATCTCCCACCTGGTGACCGTACTGATCATTTAAATTCTTAAAGTGATCCAAATCAAACATTCCCAGGGAGAAAAAAGTGTTGTACCGGCGGCAACGCTCCCACTCCTCGCTGAGCCTGTGGTCAAAATAACGCCTCACATAAACCTGGGTCAAACCATCGATAGTGGCCAACTCGTATAGTTTAGCATTTTGGATGGCCACAGTGGCCTGCTGAGCGATCGATTCCATCAACCGAATATTGTCTTCGCTATAAGCATTCCTTATTTTACTCTGCACATTGATTATTCCCACGCACTCCTCGTGAAATTGAAGAGGTACCCCCAACCAGGAATGAAATTCAGGATCTTTATACCGATCCGAATCAATATATTTCCCTCGCTCCACCTGCAGATTATTCAATTGCAAAGTTTGGCGGTTTTTCATCACGTACCCGCTTAACCCTGCCCCAAAATTTAACTCTTTCTGCTCTATACTTTTACCATCAGCATTAAAAATCTCCATATAAACCCGCCGGGTTTTTACATTGTTTATGCCAATTATAAAAAGGGAAGAAGAATCCATTAATTTTAAGGTTTCCCCGGCCAAGCGGGCAAAAATAATATTTAGTTGCAAAGAGGAGTTAATCTCTCTGCCGATCTTGTTTATGGTGGTCAACTCACTAATCCGCATGCTCAACTCTCCAGAAGCATCTGACAGTTTCTTGAACACGAAATTGATCAACATGCAGGCTGCTGCCAGAATTACCAAGATAAAAGGCTGTTGGGGAGAATAAACCGCCACCATTATAATACTGAAGGGGATTACCAACAACTCCGCATTTACCGAAGGGATCACCACTTCGAAAATGACGCTGTCCCAACTGTTGCCAGCCAGCCAGAAACGAATACAGGCGATAAAATAATGGGTTATCAAAAAGATGATAGACAGTAAAACCACATAAAGGACAATAGACCAGACCGGGTGATTATGAGAGGCAAAATCGATACGATCCAAATTGAAGATATAACCCATCATGGGTAACAACACTGCAATGGCCCCAGTATTGTGGATTATTCTGGCCACATTGTAATATAAAGGTCTAAAAGTTCCCTGGCCCAGATGTTCTCTCTGCACCCAACGAATAATGTAATCGATTCCAAAACAGATCACCACCACCCAGGCAGCAGGAATCGATTTGATCACAAATACTGCAGCCATATAATAGGCCGAATCCAAACTGACATCGGTAATCCCCTTTACGGAGAAAGCCATCATCCGGGAAAAAAAACCCAACAGCAAAAAAAGGAAAAACAAAGGGGTATACTGATTAATAAAAGTCTGGGGAGTATTGATAAAAGATATATATATGAGAACAGCCCATCCCATAAGACCAAGGATCAGCAGGTATAGGGTCTCAAAAAGACAAAAAGATTTCCTTTTGCGTATTAAATCAGCCAATGTAGGGTATCCTCTCCTCTGGTGTCCATCTTCCTGTAGTAGATGGTGGTGGTATTTAAACTACAATAGCAGGTTGGTAAACTCCAAACACCTGGCGCAGGCTATCGCTTATTTCGCCCAGGGTCGCATAACTTTTTACTGCTGCTAGTACGTATGGCATCAAATTTTCTTGGCCCCGGGCCGCACTTTCCAGTTCTTTCAAGGCTCTAGTGGCCTTTTCAGCATCCCGGTTCTGCCTGACCTGGCGCAATTTTTTTATTTGGTCATCCTCGGTCTTCTCATTCAGTTTTAGAGTGGAGTATTGTTTCTCCTCTTCCACCTGGAATTTATTTACTCCCACTATTACCGCTTGGCAGCGTTCCACTTCCAGTTGGTATTGATAGGCAGAATCTGCAATAGCCTTTTGTATAAAACCGGTTTCAATGGCCTGAGTAACACCACCCATCTGCTCAATTTTATCGATCAATTTGGATGCTTGATTTTCCAATTTATCGGTCATTTGTTCCAAAGCATAAGAGCCGCCCAAAAGATCTATACTGTCAGCCACACCAGATTCGTGGGCGATAACCTGCTGAGTTCTCAGGGCTATTCGCACAGACTCCTCAGAAGGTAGAGCCAAAGCCTCATCCCAGGAGTTAGTATGCAAAGACTGCACTCCTCCTAAAACTGCGGCCAGGGCCTGTAAGGTAACCCGGATGATATTGTTTTCAGCCTGCTGAGCGGTCAAAGTGCTGCCGGCTGTCTGGGCATGGAACCTTAACGCCTGGCTGCCCGGTTTTTTTGCCCCCTCCCGGCGCATCAATTTGGCCCACAATCTTCTGGCAGCCCTGAACTTGGCTACCTCCTCCAAAAAGTTATTGTGGACATTAAAGAAAAAAGAGAGGCGGCCGGCAAATTGATCAACCTGCAGCCCGCTTTTTTGGGCTGCCCTAACATATTCCAGTCCATTGGCCAGGGTAAAAGCCAACTCCTGGACTGCATTAGCACCGGCCTCACGGATATGGTAGCCAGAAATACTAATGGTGTTGAACTTGGGTACATTTTGGTGACAAAAAGAAAAAATATCCGTAATCAGGCGCATAGAAGGCCCTGGGGGGAAAATATAGGTACCCCGGGCCACATACTCCTTGAGGATATCATTTTGAATAGTCCCTTTAATCGAATCTGCCTTCACGCCCTGTTTTTCCGCCACCGCAATATACATACACAAAAGAACAATGGCTGTGGCATTGATAGTCATGGAGGTTGATATCCGCTCCAGAGGAATACCTTCCAGTAAAATTTCCATGTCGGCCAGGGAACAAATCGCCACTCCTACTTTACCCACCTCTCCGGCCGCCATTTGGTGATCAGAGTCGTATCCCATTTGGGTTGGCAAATCAAAGGCCACCGACAATCCGGTCTGCCCCTGTTCCATAAGATAGTGGAAACGCTGATTGGTTTCCCGGGCACTGCCGAAACCTGAATACTGGCGCATAGTCCACAGGCGCCCTCGATGCATGGTGGGCTTTACCCCGCGAGTAAAAGGAAATTGTCCCGGAAAATTGAGCTCATCCAGATAATCCTGCTGATGGGGCAAATATACTCTATCCAGATTATCCCCGTTGGAAAGGTTAAACTCCTCCTGGCGCTCAGGCCATTTTTTCAAGGTTGGCGCTAAAACTTCCTCTTCCCAACTATTTTGGGCAGTTTTGATCCGATCTGGCTTTGACAATCTACCCCTCCTTTTCAGTCTTGATACTTTCCATAAACCGAATTATCTCTTTTAAAGGCGTACCGGGCCGAAAAACCTTTTTTACTCCCCTCGCCATCAGGTAAGGAATATCATCTTCAGGTATGATGCCGCCGCCAAAAACCGCAATATCTTCTGCCCCGCTTTTGGACAGCAGCTCAGTCACCTCGGGCATCAAGCGTTTGTGAGCCCCCGACATAATTGAAAGCCCAATAGCATCAACGTCCTCTTGCAGGGCGGTATTGACGATCATCTCCGGAGTCTGGTGCAATCCAGTATAAATCACTTCGAAACCAGCATCGCGCAGCGCCCTGGAAACTACCTTGGCTCCACGATCATGCCCATCAAGCCCTGGTTTGGCTACTAACACCCGTATCTTTCTATTCGATTCTGACATAAATGCTCTTTCCTTTATAAATCTGCTGAGGCCAACAACTCTTTGCGCTCATCCCAGGTCAAATTCCTGAACTTGCCTGACCCTAAACGCCCCAGTTCCAGAGTACCGAACCTGATCCGTTTCAGTTTAAGCACGCTACGGCCCAACACATCCCACATCCGCCTTATTTGACGAGTTTTACCCTGGGTCAGAGTTACCTCCACCCAGGTATTTTGAGCAGTATAGTTGGCAACATCCACCCCTTTAGCCTGTAACAGCTCCCCGCTTTCTTCAACTCCTTGTAATAAAGGCAACAACTCATCTTCAGTAACTTTTCCTTGTATTTTTACATGGTAGACTCTGGCCAAATGATTGGATGGATGAAGCACCCGCTGGGCGAAATCACCGTCATTGGTCATAATCAACAACCCTTCACTGTTGTAGTCCAGCCGCCCCACCGGAAAAAGCCTGGTTTGGATACCAGTTACCAACTCACCCACCAAATGCCGATTTTGCGGATCATCCAGGGTACACAAGTATCCCCTGGGTTTATTTAGAAGTAGATAATACATCTTATCGGGCATTGTTAGCCGTTTTTTCCCCACCATGATTATATCCCGGTCAGCATCTACTTTTTGCCCGATGGTGGCTATCTTGCCATTCACCTTTACCTTTTGCTGCCGGATAAACTCTTCTGCCTTGCGGCGGGAACAAAAACCGGTTCTGGCTATAACTTTTTGCAGTCTCTCATTCATAATTTTTACTGGCCAATCTTGGCCTCAATCTCTTTGCAGTTAATTTTATCCCAACCCCACCAGGTAGTATATTGTTTTAATAATAAAAGTATATGGAATTTCGATAATCCGCCAGCCAAAATAAAAAATAAACAATAAAAACAGGATAGAGTAGCGCTCCATTACCTCCAGCACATGGAAGTAGTTGTCTGGTAAAATCCCCATTAACACTTTGCTGCCATCCAGGGGCGGAACAGGAAGCATGTTAAAAACCGCCAGAGCTACATTGATAACCAACAGCCTGTGAGCAATCTTCAACAGACCGTTATACTCGGGAAAATAGGTAATGGTCACTCTTATCAGCAGTCCCATAATAATGGCAAAAATCAAATTTGACAGAGGACCTGCCACCGCAGTTAAAAGCATTGCTTTTTTTAAAGGAATATTGCGCCGGAAACGGGCCGGATTGATTGGCACCGGCTTAGCCCAGCCAAAAGTAGTGTTAAGCATCAGGTAAAGCAAAATTGGCAGGATGATGGTGCCGAATAGATCGATATGAGAGATGGGATTGAGGGTCAAACGCCCCTGCATTTTGGCAGTGTCATCTCCCAGCCGATAAGCCACCCAGGCGTGAGCGTATTCGTGCACAGTAACAGCCAGAATAACGATGCCAAAGGCAAAAGCGGCTCGTAAAATTACATCCATACATTAATATCCTTATAGTTCACTTTCCGGATGGTCACTATTTAGCATTTATTGGGTAAAACTGCAATACATATAATATAAGATTTTTTTGGGGATCAAAGTTTTCGGATGGACACTATCCCCGGGGATGGCATTCCTGATGAATCTGTTGAAGTTTCTCTTTGGACAGGTGGGTATAGATTTGGGTGGTGGACAGGTCAGAGTGGCCCAGCATCATTTGAATTGAGCGGAGATCCGCCCCGTTTTCCAACAAGTGAGTGGCAAAAGAGTGGCGCAGTTTGTGGGGAGTTATATCTTTGCTGATACCGGCTACCAAAGCATAACGCTTGATGTTTTTCCAAAATCCTTGCCGGCTCATCTGGTTACCAAATTTATTTACAAACAGATAATTGCTATTTTTTTTAGATAAAATCTCTCGCCGGGAAGAATTCAGGTAGACTTTCAGGTGCTCCAGACAGGAATTTCCCAGGGGCACCAATCGCTGTTTACCTCTTTTTCCAGTAATCAGCACCAATCCGCGTAACAGGTCCAGGTCATTTATATGCAAGCCAACCAATTCGCTTACCCTGGTTCCGGTGGCGTATAAAAACTCCAACATGGCTTTATCTCTTTGGGCCAATACGGTATCACCAGGGGCGGACAAGAGGAGTTCCACCTCTTCTTGAGTCAATATTTGCGGCAGTTTTCGCTCCAACCGCGGTAACTCCAGAAAAGTAGTGGGATTGTTGACGATTATCTTTTCTCGCAAAAGATATTTGAAAAAGTGACGCAAGGTGGTGGTAAGACGGGCCCGGGTGGCGCTAGAATATTTTAGACTAACCTGTTGTTTAAAAAATTTCTCCAGATGGGTATTGTCCACCAATTCTACCGAATGAATAGAATTATTCCTTAAAAAAGAGAAGAGTTTGCTTAGATCACGCCGGTAGTTTATCAGGGTGTTATCAGCGCGATTGCGCTCAATTTTTAAATAGGAAAGAAATCGATCCTGCAAAAAAGACAAATTGGGCTTGAGGGTCATATGTTCTTCTATGCATCCTAACTCTCAGAAAATTCGGCGTCTATTCTGACTTTCATA
>CAZTWC010000226.1:0-6348 GCA_964617105.1 uncultured Myxococcia bacterium | reverse complement strand
ACTCAAGATGGCTGGTGTTAAAACTATGGCAAATGAAAAAGTATTGCTAAAAGAAGATGTCGAGGCAAGACTAAATAAAGAGCACAATTTAACCACTACAGAGCAAAATGTGGTCAGGATGAGACACGGTTTAAGCCTGGAAGGTGACTTGTCCTTGAAAAATGAAAATATCTCTCAGGAGATGGAAAATCGGTTGCGTGATATTCAAGCGGCCACCTATGAAAGATATTTTACTCGTAATGCTTTAAAAAATAAGATTGTCGATAAGTTAAATAAAATTAAGTGATTTTTTCTAAATTACTTTCATAGCAAATCATGTAGTGTCCGGATCTGTCCGGACACTCTGTTCAAATTACTACACAATTAGCCCTTTCCCATACGCTTGTTATTGCTTTATGAACCATGATGTGTTTCCTTTGCGCGAAGTCACCCTTCATAGTCTGAATCCCACCAAACTATTTTCGAGCCGCAGTATGTATTGGCACAGTAATTGAATAAAACCACAAGATGAAGATTTAGTATTTATAGACTGGTATTGATTTTTGTGGATAAGGGCATTTACCGGTGTACCATAACTGTGCTTATAAATTGACAATATTCTTTTGCGTTTTTGTGGTTCATTGGCTGAGTCAGGGCTATAGTCATGCCTATTGGCAGCCGGATCTGGTATCCTGGGGGCCTTTGTTGCCGCGGATAGAGATGCGGGTTTATATGCGAAAGGGAGTGGAGAGCCAGATGTTACCTGGCGTTTATGGGCGGCAGAAAGACTTCAGATTGCTCTATGAAACTTTTCTGCTTTGGGATCTGAAAAAAATTATATTTAATTCTTTAAGATTGTTATGGCAACAGGAACAGGTGAGAAAGCACCAATATAGACGAGAGAAGAATCTATGGTTAATTAAACTGCATGGAGAGCAGAAGGCTCTGAAGAATCGATTAAAAGAAAATAGATATGCCGATATAGAGGGATATTTATCAGATATAATATCACTTGAGTTGGTAAAAACTCATTTAGAGAGCAATAAATGAAGGGGATAATCATAATGAAAACTGCCATTACCTCAATTGTTTTTTTTCTTTGTTTATATGAAGTTTGTGTATGGGCGGACTACCCAACATTTTCAGGAAGAGGCAAAGGAAGACGCTCGGTTAAATCGCTGGCATTGACAGAGAAAATGGATAGGGAAATTGGCCTAAATAAACAAAAAAAGCAATTAAAGGCAAGATTGGTCAGGCAGGATAATAAAATGGCAGATTTAATGATAAATAAACTGAAACAGGGTGAGCCTGGAATTAACGATCTCCAGCAGGAAGCTTTGAAATATGCTCAAGTAAACCCTGAAAAAGTGACAGATTGGATGAAAAGAGCAGGGAAGGCTGCCTGGTTGCCCGAATTCAGGGTGCGTTTGATCACCCGGCAGGAGGATGACCGAAATTATACTCTTCGGGGAGGAGAGGCACCTACTGACCAGAGGAGTACAGACTTTGATATGCTCTATGAGTTAAGGGCTACTTGGCAGTTGGATCAGGTAGTATTTAACCGCAACCAGTTGATGGTAAATCGTCAGGCGTTGGGGATGTATTATGTTAGAGACAAGTTGCTGATCCGGGTAAATCAGACCTATTTTGAGCGCTTGCGGATAAAGGCTAATATCAAGATCAATAAATTTAATCATTTTAAATCTAATCTCAATGAGCGGATTAAATTGGCAGAACTAACCGCAATTTTAGATGGCCTGACCGGGGGATATTTTAGTAGAGCATCTAAAAAACTGAAGGTCAGAAACTTTTGACTTAAAAGGATAAGTAGTATGAGATTCAAACTGTTTTATTGCCCAATTGTTGTTTGTCTATTTGGGGTATTAGTTGCCGGGTGCCTGGATTTTTCCGCGGTTGATGCTGATGGCCGGGCGTGTGAACAAATAACTGGTAGTGATATTGATGCGGTTTCTCCAATAGTAAAAGAGATACGCCTGGCCGATCCCTCCCGGGGAGCCCGAAACTTTTGGCTGGAAATTGTTTTTTCTGAACCCATGGATTTTGAACTATCAAATTGGGCCCAGGATCACTTTGCCCTATTTGAGGAGGGGGAATATTCTTCTGGACTGGTTGCTGATTTTGCCCATCCGCCCCTGAAGGCAAATCTTAGAGGAAAAAAGGTTCAGGGAGAGTGGCTTCCTGGTGAGAGGGGTACTACTTTTAAATTTGTTCCAATAAAATTAGATGATTTTACCACTTATTATCTTCTCTTATCAAAAAATTTAAGGGATCTGGCCGGCAACCCTCTGGCTGGCAATCTTATTTCCTCCTATGTAGAGAATGACAACAGGAAGAATTTATCAAATCCTTTTTGCCAGAAGGCAGATTTTGTCTATAAACTGAAACTACAGGATGTATCATCACCAATGGTTTGGTTGAGTAACCAGGAAACCGTAGAGGTGGCTTCTAACCTTCAAACCGGTATCCCTTTTTATTTTAGTGAACCGGTTTTTGGTGATTTGCAAAAAGAGGTAAAATTATTTTGTAACGGTCAAGAACTCCCCTTCTACATTAAAGAAAACCGGTCTGAGCAAGGTTCTGATACAGGTTTGCTCTCGGCAGAGATTTTTCCCGGCCAGCAATTATTTACCCAGGAAAATTGCCTGTTGGTGTTTAATGGAGCAATAATGGATGAAGCAGGATGGCCGGTCAGGAGAAGGGGAGATAAACCTGAAAATGTAGATCTTGGCCAGGCGCGATTACCTTTTATGGTTGGGCAAGAGGATACAATTGAGCCGGTTGTTAAGGAAGTGAGTAGTGTTTATGAGCAGCGCTATGTCCATTTTATTCTGGAAACAAGTGAAAATCTCTCCCGGATTCTTTTCCAATATCGGGTTTATAAAAGGGGCAGTCGCTGGATAGAGAAAAATATTTATCGAGATCAGATGGTTGAAAAAATTCAAGCAGAGGGGATAAAAACCGAAATTAAAATTGAAGAGATAAAACCCAATTTTATATATCAATATGAGTTGGTGGTTTTTGATCTTTGTGGTTTGCCCTCCTTACGCAAAATGGGTAAATTTGATTCTTTTGGTTCCCGATTGGTGGTGAACGAGATTCTTTTCGCCCCTTTGGAGGAACAATTTGAATTTATAGAACTTTTTAATTATGGATATTCAGATATTGATATGAGCGGTTGGATAATTCAGGATAGTGGTAGTTCCAATTTTAGTTTCTCATTGGAGAGTGACGTAAATAATAAGATACTTTTAAATGGCAGGGGTTATGGTTTGGTGGTGAGCAAAAACGATAGGGATAGAGCCATACAGGCAATTCCTCCTGGCGTCCCGGTATGGGTGGCCGGCGAAAAGGTTTTATTGAATCGAGGGTTAAAAAATGATGGCGAAATAATAAAATTATGGTCCGGGGAAAAAAAGGAGTTGAAGGGATCTTATCACAACTGGTCTGCTCAAATTTCTAAAGGGTTAAGCCGGGAGATGATCTTTCCATCTGCGGGAGACCGGGCCTGTAACTGGTCTGCTTCAAAGGTTAAAGGGGGAACACCGGGAGAATCAAACAGCGTAATAGGAAGTGGTGGGTGTCAAGGAGCAGGATATGCTCCAGAAAAAGGCCGCTTTTAAGCAGACTGTCGGAAAAGAGGATGCTAAATTATCACAGAATCACTTTACCCAACTGGTTAAATTGAGGAAACATTTAAAGTGCCTGAAATTAAATGGCAAAGTTTCTCACCGGCTAGTCCCATAAAAGCAGCCATAGGTAAAAGAATAGTGCAAACTATATGCCATAGAGCCATAATGGCCATATTATAGCCAAGTCATATAGTTGTCTAAAGGGAGGGTTTAAGGAGAAATTTAAAAAATTTCAATAGCTTTCCACCCTTTAAATAATAGACACCTGAAAATCGGTTTTTGGATACAAAAGTTGCAAGTTTTCAAAAATCTGAGGATTTGATAAAAAATCGAGGGTTGAGTTCCACCGGATATCAAGCCTGTGGAGAGAACGGAGGAGATCAACAGGGCTGTAAAAACTTCAGGCCCCAGCCATCGACTCCCTGGTAAGTGGACTGGTGTAATTTTTCCACCATAAAGCGGGCCGGGTTTTGACGATTATAAACAAAGAGGTTAATTTCAAAGATATTTTCCCGCAGGCGATTTTTCGGATCAGCCATGAATATTCCATCGGGACTTATATTCAATCCCACGGTTTCAAATGATTCCTGGTCGCTGGCAACCAACACTTTGAACTGGCTGTCCAAGCGATCAAATTGTCTAAGTGAATGTCCGCTCATAATAATTACCCCCTTTTTTATACATTGTTACTATAATTTAACAATCGTTTTTGGGTGGTGTCAAATTTTTACCAAAATTTCGCCGTAAACCCCCTACCTCCAGGCATTGGGGTATAGGTAAATTGTCTGATTTGAGACTGTATAGAAAATATGATAGAATAAAAATCAAAATTGAAATACTACACAACCTTTGCTAGGAACTCGTAGATGGATAAGAAAAAAAATAAATTTATGATGGTTTGGGCCAGGACTGTATGGCTGCTATCGATACTTTTAATGGTGTTGTTTTCGTGGCGTTGTGGAGAGGAGGGGCCGGTTGGCTCGTCGGGCAGCTATGAAGAAGTTGGAGATATGGATGAGGTGGTAGATGCTGATGGCGGTGAGCAGGCAGGCCAGAAAGATGATCAGTCTAAAGGTGACGCTGAAAAAGATGGCGGGGATGGATATCCTGGCGATGATTCCGCTGGAGAGGTTACCCAGGATGATGCGGACGGCGGCGTTATTCAAGAGGGTGGTGATGAAGAAATTGTAGGTACCGCTGATATAAAGATAGGGGAGAAATGCCAAGCAGATAGTCAATGTATCGATGGACTTTGTTTTAATCTTCCCTCCAATGATTCAGTTTGCACCCGGGAATGCCAAAAGGCTGATTGCCCCTCCGGTTATCGTTGTAAGAGTGTGACTGATGTTGTTGACCAGAAGGAGAAGCAGGTCTGTATTGCTCACCAGCAGGGGTTGTGTTCCACTTGTTTCAACAACCAGGACTGCAATGTAGGTGGAGATTTTTGTGTTCACCTTTCTGATGGCAACTTTTGCAGTTTTGACTGTTCGGTGGAGGAGTGTCCAGAGGGATATCTTTGTACTCAGGTTCATAATCACGATGGTTCTCTGCAGGGAAAACAGTGCCTGCCAGCCTCTAATAATTGCGGTTGCAGCGTGAGTAACCAGGGAGAGCACAGAAAATGCCAACGGAGTAATAAGTTTGGGGTTTGCCTGGGGACCGAAACTTGTAACGGCTATAAAGGCTGGACTGGCTGTGATGCTAAGGAACCGGCAGCTGAAAGTTGTGATAATCTGGACAATGACTGCGATGGTGAAACCGATGAGGGAAAGATTGAGTCGCAATGCGAGTCTTCCAATCAGCATGGTACCTGTCTGGGGATTAAGTTCTGCCTGGGAAGCGGCCAGTGGGACACTTGTTCTGCCACAGAACCTATGGAGGAGATTTGTAACAGCCAGGATGACAACTGTGATGGCACTACAGATGAAGGTTTAACTGGTAAGTCCTGCCAGAAGAGCAACAATTATGGCACCTGCGCCGGGCAGGAGCAATGCGGTCAATTGGCTGACAGCAGTTGGGGGATGATCTGCGGGGCTCAGACACCTTCATTTGAGGAGTGCGATGGTCAGGATAATGATTGTGACGGCCAGGTGGATGAAGAATCTTTAAAGGAATGTTTTAGCAAAAACGAATTTGGTCAGTGCAAGGGACAGGCCAAGTGTGCAGTATTACCGGACGGGAAAAAAGGCTGGGCTGATTGCGATGCGTCGGATGCCCAACCCGAGATATGTGATGGATTAGATAACGACTGTGATGGCGCCACTGATGAATATTTAGAACGGCCCTGTCGCAAACAGAATAGTTTTGGCAAATGCTTTGGGGTGGAATTTTGCAAAGAGGGCCAGTGGGTTGACTGTAATGCTATAGAAGCCCAGGAGGAGGATTGCGACGGACAGGATAACGATTGCGATGAGGAGGTGGACGAAGGACTCACCACCAGAGCCTGCAGTAAAACCAATCAATACGGCACCTGTGGTGGTGGCCAAGAGGTGTGTGACAGCGGAGAGTGGAAAGACTGTACTGCTCCGGAACCGATCATTGAAACCTGTGACAGCAAAGATAACGATTGTGATGGAGAGATCGACGAAGATTGGCCCAAATTGGGACAGATGTGTGACGGTGCGGACAACGATCTGTGCTCTAATGGCTCTTTTACTTGCACATTAGATGGTACAGAGGTGGAGTGTGTCAACGAATTGTTCAAAGACCTGGAAGAGTT
>CAZTWC010000225.1:0-6369 GCA_964617105.1 uncultured Myxococcia bacterium | reverse complement strand
GGGGGGCCTGCTTCTTTCCCGTCAGTGGGATCAAATGCGCCTGGAAAATCATCTCCAGTGGCTCTATTACTTTCCGGTTAAAAAACCGGCGGCCAACCGGTTCAAGTATACTATGGCCAATCGAACTTCTCTGTTGCTGCCTCTCTCCAAAGCCGGACTGTCGTTCAAAATTTTTGCTGATCTGTTTTTATTTAAGGGGCAGGAAGAAAATTTGACCTTAGGCCACAGTTGGCTATGGGGGTTGGCGCTATCCTATGGAAAGGTGCTGGTGCTGTAGGAATACTATTTAATACTCCTCCACTTTGAATTCCACCCGGCGGTTAGTGGCGTGAGCATCCTCGCTATCGCCTCGCTCCAGCAGTTTTTCCTCACCATAAGATACCATATCGATTCGATGGGGGTTGACCCCCTGGTTAACCAGGAATTTTTTAACCGCCCGGGCTCTCTTTTCTCCCAGGGCCAGATTAAACTCAGTGCTGCCCCGCTTGTCGCAATGGCCGATGGCGGTTACTCTCACCTCTGGATGCCGTTTGATATATTTTCCAGTTTCTTCCAATAGTTTCTGATCGCGTTCAGAGATTTCGTGTTGGTTATAATCAAAATAGATAACCGGAAAACTAAAGAGTGGAGTAGATATTTCCAGAATGGTTGCTTTATCCGATTCTCCACCAGCCTTTTCGCCAAGCATAGCGGCATTTTCGGCCAGAGAACGCAGATAGTGTTCACACTCATCTTTACGGGACAAACTGGCATTAGCGGCCAGTTTGGCTAACTTAGCGGCGGTGAGGGCAGATATTTTGGCCTCTTCATATTTTTCTGCCTTCATCTGTTCCCGGGCTTTTTTATACTCTTGTAGAGCCAGGGTATAATCTTCAGAAGCACATTTGTCGGCTTTTTTCTCCCGGGCGTCTAAAATGGCATTTTTAGCCGCCAGCAACTCCATTTCGGGTATGTTTTTGGCACAGCCGAAATGGAAAATAAAAGCTGATATTAAGATAATACAGTGTTTCAACCCGGCATTAAAATAGCGGGTATTCTTTTCGTTATTAATCATAGTTATATTTTCAACCTGGAGTACTTATAGTAAGATGTTTATTTTTTTTCCCACCAATTGGACCAGTCGGGAGTCAGGTATTCTCCCCGCTGGTGAGTTATTCGCCTCTGGTTATCGCCGTTGTAGTCCATCAGGTAAATCTTGGATTCTCCGTCACGGGTTGAGGTAAAGGCTATGTGCAAACCATCCGGTGACCAGGAAGGTTCCTCGTTGTTGCCCTGGTCCTGGGTTAACCGGCGGATCTCCATAGTAGTTAAATTGATGGAAAAAATATCGAACACATTGCGTTCGTCTCTGGCGGTAAGTACTATTCGGTCACCCCTGGGGCTCCAATCAGGGGTTTGGTTATACTTACCTTTGAAAGTTAGCCGTTTGGGATTTTTTCCGTTAGCGTCCATCATATAAATATGGGGGTTGCCGGAGCGGCTGGAAACAAAACTGATCTTTTTCCCATCTGGCGACCAGGTGGCGGAACTATCTATTCCCCAGTTTTTGGTCAAACGTTTGAGATTTTTACCACTGGAATCCATCACATAGATCTCGCTGTTGCCGTCCTTGGATAGGGTCAGGGCTATTTTTTTCCCATCAGGTGAATAGGCGGCGCCGATATTCAAGCCCGGCCAGCCGCTTAACATTTTCATTTTATTTGAGAGCAGATTTATATTAAACAGTTCAGGCTTGTGCCGGATGAAGGAGGTAAAGATTATGTCGGCGCCTATGGGATTCCAGGCCGGCAGCAAGTTGATGGCCCGGTTGTTGGTCAACCTGGTTTGGTGGTGGCCGTCATAGTCCATCATCCAAAGATTTTGAAAACCGCCCAGTTTTTTTATATAGGTTATTTTGGTGGTAAATACACCGGGAACGTGGGTATAAAACTTAATTATCTGGTTGCAGAAACAATGGATCAATTTACGGTGTTCCTTGACCTTTCCTTCCAGATTGCTCCTAAATATCTCTTTTTCCTGGGCCACATCGAACAATTTCAACTCGATTTTGATTCCATTTTTATGAACCGAATAGCCGCCCTTAATTAAAGCCTGGGCTCCCACGTTAAGCCAGTTCTGGAAATTGATGCTTTTGGCGGTCAACCCCTCTTTGGCCAAATCGGCTAAAAAAGATTTGCGGTTCAGCAGATTGAATACCGAGGAAAACTTTAAATCGTTGGTAATAATGTTGGTTAATACCTGACCCAGTCCTCGGTGCTTTTTATCTTTGGGATTGAGATTTTTAAGGTATGGCACCGCCAAAGGGAGGGGGACAAAGTTTGCCCCTTCTATCTCAATTCTGGGCCGGTCGGCGTGGGAGATCCCCACCAGCCACAAAAGCAGTAAAGTCAACCCGGTTATAGATTTAAAATATCGCATAAATACTTTATTTCCTTTTCACCGCCCCTAACATCTGATTTTAATTCCAAATTATGGCTTGAAATTAATCAACGCACCCTCTTTTCTGAAGATTCCCACCAATTCAGTAGGTGGCGGCGGGAAGGGTTCAGAGTTTTTAATGGCGCTTATCAGGGCATTGTTAAAATGTTTATTATCTGACGTTTTGTGAAAAACGATGTTAATCACATTGCCCCGACTATCCAGGTATAAAATCACTTCAGCGGTTAAATAGAGTTTCTCCTGGGCAGTAATAATCTTGGGCAAAGTATAATTGGCCAGGATTTTATTTCGTAACTTGGTCAGATAAATATTACCTATAATCTCTTTCTGCTCAGAAGTCAAATTTCCTTCTGGACTTCCGTCCTGTTTTCCCTCAGCCTCCCGCTTTATTTTAACCTGCTTGCGAATATTGTTTATGAATTTGTTCATATCTTGCCGGCGTTTTTCCTGCTCTTCTTGCCGGCGTTGTGTTTTCTTCTTTTTCTCCTCCTTTTTTCTTTTGGCAGCCAGGAGTTTTTTGTTTTTGTTTTTTTTCTTTTTCTTTTTTCTTTTTACGGCCGGTTTTTTCTTCGTAGGCTTTTTTTTGGTTATTGAGACCGCTTTCTGAGTTTTGGGGGTCAGTTTTGGAGCAGTGGGTATTTGAGGCAACAACCGTTTATCTCTTGGTTTTCCTTTTCGAACCAATTTGGTGGTGATTATTTTTTTGGAGATGGGGGTAGCGCTATTGGCCCACCGGCTGTAGGTGACCATACCTACCAGCATAGCGCCGTGGAGAACCAGCGAGATCAGGATAATCGCCCAAAGTCCGTATTGCCGGTGTCCCGACAAATAGTTATATTGTTCCCAGGCCTGTTTAGCAGTCAATTTTCTTGTTTTCCTATCCTTTTTCAGGTAAATCAGCTATCAGTCCAAACTGTTCTATACCTGCATTGTTTACGATCTCCAGCACTTTTACCACAAATCCGTAAGAGAGCCTTTGATCAGCCCGGATATTTATTTTTTTCTCCTTTTTTAATTTTTGGTTGGTAGCCAGTTTTTCCTTTAAATCTTTAAAAGAGATCTCTCGTTTACCAATAAATATTTTCTTTTGGGCATCAATTAACAACTCCAGAGTTTGATCTTTTTCATGGAATTGATTTGCCACCGCTTTAGGAGTTTGAATATTTGACTCAAAGCCTTGCTGAATCAAGGGTGCGGTAACCATAAAGATTATTAGCAAAACCAGCATCACATCCACAAAAGGGGTGACGTTTATATCCGACATGGTGCTGTTGGTACCTTTGGAACCGGAAAAAGCCATGCTGACCTCCTGGGGACATCAAATATTATATATGGTTTTATGATTTGAGAAAATGGCGTTTGATAATATTTAAGAAATCGTTAGAAAAGGTTTCCATCTCGTTATCCAGCACTTTTATTTTGCTTAAAAAATAGTTGTACGCCACAACAGCAGGTATAGCGGCACCTAGCCCAACCGCTGTGGCGATTAAGGCTTCCGATATTCCCGGCGCAACGGTAGCCAGATTGGCTGAACCTTTTACCCCAATCTGGTGGAAAGATTTCATAATGCCGATAACAGTTCCAAATAATCCGATAAAAGGGGAGGTGGAACCGGTAGTAGCTAAAAAAGGAACTAAACTTTCCAGATAAGTAATCTGAGTGGTTATGGCCCGGCGTAAAGAGCGGTTTACATTTTCCAAACTGCCCAGGGCATGATGCATGGTGTCAGAATGGGAGATATCATCACGTTTGAGTTTTTTCAACTCAGTATAGCCAGTTCGAAACAGTTGGCAAATAGGACTGGAGTGTATATCTTCACATTCTTGAAAAATCACGTCTAGTTTTTTTGACTGCCAGAATATCTCCAAAAATTTGGCTGACTGTTTTTGAGCCCGGTTTAAGACCCGCCATTTGTATATGATTATGGCCCAACTGACCACCGAGAACAGTAAGAGAACCATTAGAACCAAAAAAACTACTGGACCGGAGTGAGTAACAATCTGGATTATATCATATTGGTAGGAGATGTGTTAGCCAGCAATGGGCCTAATAAAAATAAAGGTTTCATAGGATATCGACTTTTAAAAGTTGTTTGGCTTTTTTAAGCGGTTTGGCCAGAAGATAAAATGTTACCAGACCCACCAGAACAAAAATCAGAGTAGTGCCTAAACTTACATTATGAATTGATCGGTAAATTTCATGCAATATGATTCGGGTAAATAATGACCCAAACCACCAGAAGAAAAGGGCGGCTGAGCCTATGGTAAGAAATATTTGTTCTATTTTGATCGCAACTTTCAGGTAATCGAAAAAGCAGTAAATAAACAGGTAAACCAGCATGCTTTTAGAAAGATGTTCCAACCCTTTAAAAAAAGACATATTGTGGAAATCAAACCCCCATAGGAGCAAAAAACCATCGGACATAAAATTGTTCTGCTTAACATCTGGCAACAGATACCATTTGGGTAGTATTTCTGTTTGGAAAGATATAGAGATACCAAACAGAAGGCTGGCGATTACAAAAAGGCTCCAGAGAACCCTTTTTTGTTCCTTTTGCTGATGAGCCCACAGTTGAATCCTATGCACTACAGTACCGATCAGGGGAAAGGCAAACAGAGGGAAAAAAGGAAAGTTATTTTTTCCAGGCAGGGGAATAAAAGGAGTTTTAAGAGTATGAGACAGCGGGAATTTTTGTCCCATTTCGGTAATTATTACGGAGATCAGTAATATTTCCAGAGCAAGCAGTAGTAGCAAGACCGGGCTGGAAAATTTTATGCAAAAATAGAGCAGCAGCAGGGTGATGGCGAGAAACAACATGGAATTGGCATAGAAAAAGGGATAATCGTAAACAAAATTGTAAGATATGCTTCCCAGGATAAAAATAAGCACCAGAGGAAGAATGTGGGTAATCTTAATCCCTTTTTGTCTCAGTATCCAAATATCGACTTTAATGCCCAGAGCAAACAGCATAGCCGGAATAAGGAAATTAAGAGCCAGGTATATTTCGTAGAGAAACAGACGTTGATGATTCTTCCAGTTCAAAAAGTTGAACAGGAGATCCAGGATAAAAAATATTATAATTGAAAATCCCAGCATTATTTGAGGAGATTTTAAAGTTTTTGCTTGCATAACCCATCCATCATATATGATAATTTTCTAAAATATCATAAACCTCTCAGCCGGGAAAGTTTTTTTATGAAATTAATTGGTCAGTTGGTTAACAAACTGGTTAAAGACCTGGAATTAGAAAAAGATATCAAGTTGCTCGAACTGCTGGATAAATGGCCTCAGATTATCGAAAACAATCTGGATCAGGATTGCTGGCCCATAAAAGTTAAACGGGGCAAACTTATTATCGGGGTTGAGAACAGTATGGTTATGACCGAACTGACCTTGCGGAAAGCGGAGATCATGGCAAAACTGAGCGCCACCAATTACGGTCAGGAACTCAAGGGAATTTTATTTAAATTAAAGCCTGAACGAAAATCTGACGATTGATTAATGGTGATTATTTTTTGCATATTTAAATCAGTATGATATTCTTGACTAGGTTATAATTACATTAATGTTAATATGTTGACTCGGCATTCATTCGGTAAAAATGCCGGAAATTCTTTTTGCGCTTAAATTGACTTATATTATGCGGTATTATATTTCTTTTTCTATCTATGGCATTTTTGTCTTGTCAATGGTACAATATTTTTTGTATTTTTCTTTTTCCTTTGCCCAATCTTCGGAAAATCCTCCCCCGCCTGCCATTCCTGAATATTGTCCTGAAACTGGACGGTCTGACACCGATCTGGACGGCGATGGTCTGCCCAATCTACAGGAGGAGTTGTTAGGCACTAATCCTCGTGATTGCGATACCGACCATGACAAGTTTTTTGACCAATGGGAGGTAAAATATAAATTCAATCCCAACAACCAGTC
>CAZTWC010000224.1:0-6437 GCA_964617105.1 uncultured Myxococcia bacterium | reverse complement strand
TTTTATCATAATGGATTATGAAAAATATATTCGGGTTATGCCATTTTTAGCCGCTTTTATCCCGGTTATTATTGGTATGGGTGGTAATATCGCCGCCCAATCGAGCACCATGGTTATTCGTGGCCTTTCCACTGGTAGGATTATCGGACAGTTGCCAAAAGTTTTAGGCAAGCAGTTAGTTATTAGCAGTATTTTAGGATTAGTATATGGTCTGATGCTCGGCATTTTTGGACATTTGCAAATGACCAACTCATCTCTAACCGGATTGCTGGTAGGATTATCAATGATGGTGTCAATGATCTTTTCCTCTTTAATAGGCTCAGTTTTACCGGTCTGTTTTGCCAGATTCAATTTCGACCCAACCATTGCTTCCGGACCTTTTGTTTCAACTTTAATTGATATAATCGGGGTGCTTATCTACCTCAATCTGGCGGTGCTTTTTTTAACTTGATGAAAGAAGATAATATTTCTACCAGGGCATTTTTGCTCAATTCAGTAAATTATGGCGATAACCATAAAATCATAAACCTGTTGACCTGGAAAGATGGCGTCCGTTCGGCAATTGCCCTGGGGGCTCGCCAGAGCCGTAAAAGGTTTGCCGGTTGTTTTGAGCCTTTTAACCTATTGAACGTAGAGTTGGCCTCCCGAAGTAAATCAAACCTGGTCCGGCTGCATAACGCCAACTATGTATGGATTAATAAAAAAATAAGAAGCCACATTAACCGAATAGCGGTTGCCGCATATCTGACCGAAATAACCAAAGAATTTACTCATGAATCACTGCCATGTCAGGATATTTTCACCTCCCTGTTTGCCGCCTATATTCTATTGGAAAACGGGTTTAAAATTGAATCCATCTTGGCTTTTTCTATGGTATCCCTTTTGATCCATAGCGGCGTATCTCCCAACATGGACATCTGCCTGTCCTGTAAAACTCCTGTTAATTGCGGGCATACATACTATTTGCAGCCATCTTCTGGTGGTATCCTTTGCAGATGGTGCGAGCCCTCTCCATCTGCCAGCAAATATACTCTGCCGGGAGATCTTTTGCTGGCTATCAACAAAAGTATCTCTTTTTGCTTTGATATACAATCTTTGAACTTGTTTGAACAATCCGATAGAGACCGCTTAGGTCAATTTTGGACAAAAGCCATAGAATTTCTGGAAAATTGTTGGCAAGACAACCAGAATATTTTTTTTCCTTTTCTTTACACCTTTAATCAATACATAACTTACACTATTGAAAAAGAGGTTAAAAATTTTAAGTTTTTAATATCGGTTTTATGAAAAAAAGAGTTGTTATCGGCACTGCCGGACACATTGATCATGGCAAAACCGCCATGGTAAAAACTATTACCGGGATAAACACCGACCGGCTGGCTGAAGAGCAGAAACGGGGTATCACCATCGACCTGGGTTATGCTCATGCCCAACTTGACAAAGATATTTGCCTTAGTATTGTGGATGTTCCTGGTCACGAAAAATTTGTCCGCAATATGGTCGCCGGAGCATCCGGTATAGACCTGGTATTATTTGTCATTGCAGCAGATGAAGGAATAATGCCCCAGACCATGGAGCATCTGGATATATGCCAACTGCTGGGGGTTAAAAAAGGGATAATTGTCATTACCAAAACCGATCTGGTAGATGAAGAATGGCTGGAGATGGTTAAGGCGGAAATCATTGAGAAATTTGCAACTACATTTCTTAAAGATGCCTCTATAGTTGAGTTCTCCGCCGTAAGTGGAAACGGCAAAGATGATTTAATTGCCCAAATTTCTACTTGTTTGCAATCCATGCCGGAACGTCCCCAAGACGGTATCTTTTTTATGCCCATTGACCGGGTTTTTACCATTAAAGGGTTTGGTACTGTAGTAACCGGTACGGTTATATCCGGATCTATAACTGGTAACGATCTGGTGGATATACTTCCTCATAACCTGGCGGTAAGAGTCAGGGGTTTGCAAAATCATGGAGATCCGGTTAACCTGCTCCTGCCAGGACAACGGGGTGCCGTCAACCTGCAGGGTATCAGTAAAAATATTATCACCCGAGGGGCGGTATTAACCGGCCACCAGCGCTGCTCTCTCTCAGATACTCTTGACTGCCGTTTACAATTACTCCCCATTGCCAAGAGTATTAAAAACCGCACCACCTTATCGCTACATACCGGTACGGCTCAAGTAATGGCCACGGTTTTAATGCTACAAGGTCAACAAATGTCTCCGGGACAGAAAGCCTTTGTACAGTTGAGATGCAGCCCTCCTCTGGTTACTTTAGCGGGTGAACACTTTATTCTAAGAGGATTTACCGCCCGGAAAAACCACGGGTACACTATTGGTGGCGGTGTTATCCTTGATCCGATGGGCCAAAAAATCAAACGACGTTTTCGCCAGGAAAAGAAAGAAAGTTTAGCGGTTCTATCATCTCCCCACTCTGTTCAAAGAGTTGAAAAGATAGTTTATTTAAATGGTCTCCAGGGTATAAACAGATTGGAGATAGAGGTCAGAACCAGATTATTCAAAAAGAAAATAGAAAACCTGGTGTCCCAATTACTAAATGACCAAAAAATCTTTCAGATAGAAAATTCCTTTTTTATCCACCACCGGCATCTGGAAAAACTGTCTGACGATATTTTTCAAGAACTATCTGATTTTCATAAACAAAATCCCTACACTTTGGTTATGGAAAAAAATCAACTCAACAGCAAATTTTCCAAAATCAAGCCCGGAGCGATTGAGTTGGCAATATTCCATCTCAAAACCATAAAAAAAATCGAATTTGAGGATAATGGTTTAAGAATGGCTGGACATAATGCCGGCGGAAAAAAAGTAGTTGGTTCCATCCTGGAGATGGTGGGAAATCGGAAAGATAAGCCTCCAACCGAGAAAGAATTGATGGAATCTCTTAAGTTGCCGGAAAAAGATCTTAAGCAATTGGCTGGTCAATTAACTAATGACGGCAAAATAGTAATAATCGATCATCTATGTTTTTTACCCGCTCATTTAAAAGAGATTGAAAATAAAATTAGAAAGCATCTGTCTCAAAATAAATACCTGACCACCCAGGAATTTAAATCAATAACCAACCTTTCGCGTAAATATTCCATCCCTTTGGCAGAATACTTTGACCGCCAGAGAGTCACCCTGAGAATACCAGACAATAAAAGAGTGTTAAGGGGGAGTGGTTAGAGTGGTTAGAGTGGTTAGCCGGGATGCAGCCGAATTCTTCTACTTATATACTCTTATCCTGTACTGCTTAACCGCCGCAAAAGTAAAAATCTCCAGGGCCAGGTCACATTCAACCCCAATTCTTTTGGCGGTTGAAAGATTCAGGGCAATATCCAGGCTGTCTGGAGTGGCAATTGGAATCAGTTTGGGACTTAGGCCGTCAAATAGGATTTTGTTGGAAATTTTAGCAGCCTGGCGGCCGATCTTTAAGTAGTCTGGTGAAAGTGAAACCAGGGCGCCGGCTTCTACCAATTTATGAGAAAAGGAGAAAAAAGGGATCTTGTGATTCCAGGTGAACTCCAGTAGAGTCCTAAAAGACCTGGCATTTAAAACGGTTTTATCCGCTACCATCCAAAGGGCATCGATTTTCCCTAAAAAGGCTCTGGTAGCCATGGGAACATCCGTGGCAGAATCAACCTTGGCGGGAATTAGGGTCATGCCTAACTGGGTGGAAGATTCCATGGCCAGGTTGATAAGTTTCTGGGTGTATTTAGGATTGTACACAACCCCCACATTTCGAATTTTGGGAGCCAAAGTTTTCAGGGTGGCTAATTGGGTCTTTACCGGTAATTGCAAAGTAATTCCCGTAATATTGTCGGCAGAGAGATCATATTTTTCCAGATTGGGTACCATGCAAAAGATAATCGGAATATCGGATATTTCCCGCTTGGCCATATTGGCAGCAGATGGGCCGATTGCAATAACCAAATCCGGCTTTTTTTCTTTAGTGTTTAAAATTTTAAATATCTTTTTGCCCCGACTCAGGTCATTTTTCATATCGTATTCCACGATGGATGCTTTGCTGTCCACCGAAAAACCTGTCAGAACATGATTATAACTACTTAAACTATGACTTTTTACCACTGCCACAGTTTTAGCCTGGACTAGTAGAGGCAATAAAAGAACTAGCCCCAGGGTACACATTATGGTCAGAAGTTTTAAGAAAGTTTTTTTCATATCAACCTCACGGATGAACCTTTTTAAGCCCGCAATAAAAATAAATACTATGGTTTTGGCTCTGATTCATTTGGAGCGGCACAACACCTGAAGCCCAGTATAGCAGCCGAACCCCCGGGTCTCATATTGAACCTGGTTGCACAGCGGGTTGCATAGTCGGGACGGGTGGAATCGCCTCCCTTGTAAACTTTATCGGTTATCATATCTGAATATTTGGTGGACGTCCATTCAGCCACATTACCGCTCATATCTGCTACCCCATACCCAGAACGACAACCGGCAAAAGTTCCACTGGGACCGACATTACGGTCATTGTTATTGTCGTCTTCTGTGTTGCAACGAGAAGGATTGAAACTATTGCTATAAGGAAAACGCAAGTTCCCCGGTCCTTTACAGGCTTTTTCCCACTCCTTTTCGGCGCATAATCTTTTACCTCTGCTCTCACACTTGAGTTTAGATTTATACCAACTTAATCCAGCCAGCGGTTTTCCGCCCTTTGTATTTGGATATTCGTAAATATCAATACAAAAGTTGGGGACATCCACGTTAGTTATATTGATTTCTCCAAAATTACGCAAAGGGTCACTGCTGCTACTGCCCAATTTGAATTGGCCGCCAGGGATGTAAATCATACCAGGCAAACATTTTCCGATAGGGGCGATTTGCGGTTTATTATCGGATATGAGCGCAACTTTTTTAGGGGTAACCTTGGTTTTCCTTTTTATTATTTTTATCTTTGAAGCAGATTTCTGCGGTTTATTTTTCGATTTCCTTGTAACTTCAACTTTCTTAACTTGTTTATCTTGACTTTTTTCTGCGGTAATTTCCGGGATATCAACAACAATCGCATCTAAAGTTGCCTCTCCTGCATCCACAACTTCTTCTGCTATTGCGGGTAGTACCACCTGTTTATTTTCTTTAACAATTTGAACTTTGGATTTATCCTCCGGATTAGTAAATATAATTGAATATAAAATAATACCGCTGATTATCAGCAAAATCAAGGCTGCTAACATTATGGGTAATGATGAGGTTTTCTTTTTCTGGTTTGTTTTCTCTGCGGCCACGGTTTTTGTTTTATTTTCTCTAATTTGGGTTGGGGCAATGTCCTGGTTTGAAGTTGGCTTTGGCGGAATAAATCTATACTCCTCAATTATGGAGGTTAGTTCAGAAAAAAATTCTTTTACCTTTCGGTGTCGCTGGTCAATTTTTGGGTTAATGGAACGTAAAAACAGTTTATCCAGTTTTACACCTAGATGTTCAGGTAATTCTGGACGGTTCTCTGAGATTTTAAAAGGCGTCTTGGGGTCATATAGTTTGCCGGTAAGCATTTCTGCCATGATCATTGCCAAAGAATATATATCTGAGGCAGGCGTTGCTGTTTGTCCGGCTAAAACTTCCGGGGCTAAATATCGCCCCTGCAAACTATCTTTTTGGGATTCAACAAAATGGGTAATCGAAATAGTTTTTGATATGGCAAAATCGGTTATTTTTAATACATCTGGCTGAACAATTATGTTAAAGGGATGTAAATTCCCATGAGCCGTAATCCGTCCAGTATATTCCAGGGCTTGACAGAGTTGGGCAAAAAATCGTTCAATATCATCGAGATCAAAAACATTTTTTCTCTCTTTGCGCAAACCGATAATTTTCCCTAAAGTCAAACCTTCTAAAAACTGCGTGGTCACAAATCCGTTTTCTTGATGGAAACCACATTCGTATAGTTTAACAATATTATGGTGGGAAAATTCACGGATAGTCTTGTATTGATTTTGAAAATTATCACGGTTCTCTTGAGCAGAGAAAAACCGGGCAGGAAAAGCCTTTAAGGCTAAATCCACATCAACAGCAGAATCTTTAACCCTGTAAACAACCCCGATATTACCGGCACCTAAGATTTTATTTACCAGGTACCGATTGTTTATAAGATCTCCAACTTTTAAAATCTCGGGGATATCGGCAACACTGTCCTGGGTTGATAATTTTGTGGTAGTATCAGCGGCAGATTTTTGTTGGAATTCTATTCCGCAACTTTGACATTTATCAACATCATCTGAATTGTAACTTCCACATCTATAACAGAGCAAGAGTAACTCCTCATACAAAATATAATTTTCAAGATTTCGATTTTAATTTATCATACAATATTATCTATTAATGGGGAAAAGTCAAATAGATAAAATAAATAGACTGTGGAGCCAATCGACATGTCCAGGATCCCAAGAGTAATCAATAGTTGTAGATAGGCAA
>CAZTWC010000223.1:0-6456 GCA_964617105.1 uncultured Myxococcia bacterium | reverse complement strand
TGCACAGCCCGGTCGTCAATATCCAATCCATACAAATTCTTTTCCAATATAAACCGCGGAATGTCTCTTGTACGATAACCACGCTCCAAATAAATAGTTTTGAGCAAATCATAAGCTTCCACCAAAATATGCCCGGAACCTACAGCCGGGTCCAGCACGGTTATTTCTTCCGGATTCAGCGACTCAGGCGTTATCTCCTTCAGTTTAACCTGCACCTCTTCAGTCTGTTCGGCTGGTTCAATATAATACTCCATCTTTTCTTTAAGCGTAGACTTCGGATAGGTAGCCATCCACTGTCGCCCCAGGCTGTTCTGCACCATGTATTTAACAATCCAGTTGGGCGTAAATAACTGGGTGGCAGCCGGAATATCCTCGCTTTTGACAACTTTTCCAATAACCTGATCCTTCTTTTCTGATATATAGAATTGATAGAGCCAGCCGATGATTTCCACGCTTCGCCAGTCTTCTTCCGGAATTTCATTCACCAGTTTACGGATAATCGAGTCTGTATGGAGCAGGTTATCGGGCAGCAACAACTCTGTTTCATCATTGATGCGCTCGAATAAAAAGGGCATGGATTTCCAATGATTTTTCAAGCAGTTTCCTGCCCTTTAAATATTCTATAATCATATTAAAAAGGTTGATGTGAATAATTCTTAGCTCAGGTCGCCTCTGCTTAAGACGGTTTATAACAAATTCTATATGCTTACGGACATGGATCTCTTCTTCTGCCGGATATTCAAAGATATAAAAAGCAATTTCATTGCCTAAACCAGTACTTTTTAAAAAATCCTCAGACTCCAGCCGCGGCAGTATTTTATTCAGCCGCTTATCAAGTTCTGTGTTCATTCAGCAACCTCCATACATCTAAGAACATAGTCTTGCCCGGCATTTGTCAGGCAGGATTTGATTTCAGGATACACATAAACTGGTTGAAATTTTCTTGACTTAGTGTTTTCAATATAACCAGCCTGGGTCAATATTAAAAAAGCGGTTTGACCAAGTTTTGTACATGTATTCTTGCTCCATTTTTTTACTTCAGGCGCATAACCCGAACAATTATTTAAAAATTCATCCCATAATTGTCTGGGAAGACTTTTTTTAAAGCGCCTGATACGATCTCTAACTACCTGGTCAATAAAATCACCGAGCAGGTGGTCATAATTGATAGCTATCGCAAATAAAGCCTGGGTTACTACATCTGCTGAACTGTTTAAAACAATGTCAATCAGACATGGCGGAGCATTTTTTAATCTTTGTCTGATGTAATTTGCCAGACGTTTTGCAGATTCCGGACTGCGTTTTTGCAACACATTATCTGTAATAATAGCCTTTTGCCAGGCAGACTTATCATTTATATCGATTTCCTTAAAAAGCCCTGCTATTTTTCGGCTTTCATTTATTAATAAAGCGCCTGATGTCATACGCGCATGGTAAATAGGCATATAAATTCCAATCTTTTACAAAAATATTTATTTAGACACAGGCTGTTTAATCTTCGCTGATTCATTATCTGCAGAGCCACCAGAACGAACCCACTCATCAATCTCGTCTTTTTTAAACTTCCATTGCCTGCCAACCTTGTGTCCTGGCATTTTCCCTTGTGTTACCCAGTTGTAAACACTATCTCTACTCACACCAAGGTATTCTGCTATCTCTTCTACAGACATCCAACGGTCATTCATGAATAATAATCCTTTAATTCAGTTTAAGTGTGAAATTGTAAGGAATAATAATTATTTGTACATTAAAAAAACATTTCTTTCAACTGGTATTTGTTTGGATCTAATCGGAAATGCTCTGAATTGAGAGCAATAATGGAAGAAGAAATGGGTTGGTTACACAAAAATGTGAATTTAGTTGTTTTTTAAAATTTTATTCCATTCAGATCGCTGTTTTTGCCAATGACAAAACCTGAGAACTTTTCTTGTCTCATGCTCAGTGATTGTTTTATTGCCTGCTGGTATTTCTAACATTACAATTTCCTCCTGAATATCCGGGGCCAACAGTAACAAATCCAGCAACTGGGTCACTCGGGCTCGGCTGAAACCAAGTCTTCTGGCCAGAGTTGCCCTGTCAGGAACTTTACCACTATCAATCAACTCCTGCATTTTGTGAGCAAGGGCGAGCATTTTAGCGAGGCGGGAGGGTCTTTTGCAAGGATTTGTAGCCTTTGCTACACTGCCTTTAGGTTTAGGACGAATGATAGAGAGTTTACCCTTGATGGATATTGTGTTTTGCTGATTGGGCTTTATTGTCTCTGCTGTTGCCTGACTCAAGATTAGTCTCTTCAATGAGAGGGAATAACTATCTTTACTTTCTGTCTGGCACAGGCTTTTAATCCAGGCTCTGATGTTTTCAGCACTGTAGAGCCTTTCCCTTTCATTTTTAAGTAGGACTTGTTCCGGAGATGGCGCAAAATCAGATAAAAAATCTTCGGCCCCTTCAAACCAGGGGCGTTCTTTGTCTGCACAATTTGACAGTTTTGCAATCGCCCTTGATATTTTCTTACGGGTGGTTAAAGTTAAGCAAACTACAGAATAGTGGGCCTGAGTTTCAAGGGGAAATGTATCGGCGGCATTAAGGAAAGATTCCAGAACAAGGGAATTCAAATCTTCAGTATTGCATCCTCTGACAGGGTCAAAGTTTTTACGTTGCCGGATTAAATATGGATAGTAGGCAAGCAGGAGCATTGATCCCCAACATTGGCTGTTTTCTGTTTGAAATTCAGCGATAAGTGAACTGGTAATGGCGCTGCGCTTGCTTGTACCGGCTGGATCACAATTTTGCAGAAAGGAAACAACATCATCAAGCTTGGAAATATCCTTTAATGTGCGGTGATGCTGTTTGGCTGAGTTAAAGATGGATAAGGTTTCTCTGCTATGAATTTGCCTTTGCAAGGCTTTGCGGCTATTGCCAGCACCCGTCCATTTGACCCCACCATACGGGCCAAATCCAGGGTAAAAAAGCCCATGCCGCAGCCTGGTTCAAGCACGGTCATCCCTTTTTGGACATAAGGAGAAAATATTTTCTTGGGATTTTCAAAGATTTTTCGCAATGGATTGATCAGTAAATACCCGATCCAGGGAGGGCAAATGTGTTCCGCCATCTTTAGGTTCCTTTATAATACGTAAAAATGGCAGAGGAGACAGACCGGCTGTTTCTGAAGGCTTATAACAGTTTTTTCACCACTTCTACCAGTTTATCGATATCAATAGGTTTGGAAACGTATCCTTCCGGAGGCGGTACCTGTTTGCGGGTACTGATAAAAGTCTCGAATTGGCCCGGTACACCGGTAACCATCACCACTGGTATTGAGGCGTATTGCAGATTTTCCTTTACCTCCCGGTAAACTTTGACTCCGGTTTTTTGGGGCAGGTTGATATCCAGGCTGATCAGATCCGGCCTTTCTCTTTTTAGCGATTCCATAGCTGCCACCCCATTGTCTACCCACTCCACTGTCCAGCCATTGTCTTGATAAACAGTTTTTAAATAAGTGGCCACATCCTCTTCATCCTCGAAGCCAACCCGGGTAGGACTATCTCGAAGTTGAGCGCCTGGTTGGTAAATCGCCACGATGAATTTTCAGATTGTGAGCAAAATACAGCCTTATCAGCCGCATTTTCCGCCATTTTCTAGGGTAAAATATATTTTAATTAAACATTAATAAAAGTACCTTCGACCAAAATTTGAAACGCCTCTTGCTCTTTTACATTACCCATCACAGCTACCAAATCACCGCTTGCAAATTTGTAATTTGCACCAGGATTGGCCTGAAATTTATTCTTATGAATAACACCCACAATAGTCGCACCAGTACGGCCTCGAATGTTTAAATCACGAATTGTATTGCTAATCACTGAACAATCTGGGGGCAGGCTCACCCATGTTATTTCTAAAAGACCGTTGGCGTTTTTTAATTGCAGTATCACATTCGTGTCATTTTGTTTCTCACAATGGGGGGAATAAAATTTTTCTCGTTCATTATCAATATAGTTCTGTATTGTTGTTGCAGGAATATTTAAATGCATCAATGCCTGACGTGAAATTTCCAAACCAGCCTCTAGTTCTGGAAAAACAACAAGGTCTGCACCTTTGGCATATAGGCTATTCATTTGTTCGATACCTTCGGCTCGAATGACCATCTTCAAATTCTTATTGAGTTTTCGGGCTTGGTGGACAACTGACTGAGAAATAATAATATTCGGGATAGTTTGCAATAGCAAACATGCCTTATTAACTTTAGCTTCTTCCAGCACGATGCTTTGGCCAACATCTCCATAAATTACAGGAAATGCGGCTTTTCTGCACTCTTCAATGCGCTGGTAATTTAGTTCGATAATTACAAAATTTATTTTTAAACGCACTAAAATATTTGCCACATGCTGGCCAATCCTTCCGCCTCCACTGATTATTACATGATTGGTTAGTCCTTCTTTGGGGAAATTAATAGTTTGTAAAGGCTCATTGGTAAACAATTGCTTTTTCAATCTATATAAAGGTACTGTCAAACCTGACATAATTGGTGTTAATACCATGCTTATAATTGCAGTTGCTAAGATAAATGAATATAGGTCATTTCCAATTGATTTTGTTTCAAGTCCTATTCTGGCCAGAACAAAAGAAAATTCACCTACTTGAAAAAGCCCCAGACCAACAGCCATGGGTATAACATTGCTATACCCAAAAGCCCTCACCAACAAGCCGAAAATCAGTCCTTTTCCAATTGTAATCAGTAACACTAAAAGCAGGATTTTATCCCAATTGCCCAAAAAAAACGAAGGGTCTAGAAGCATTCCTACAGTGGTGAAAAACAGCATCCCAAATATATCTCGTAAAGGAATAATATCACTCAATGCCTGATGTCCGTAATCTGATTCACTAAGAACCATACCAGCGACAAATGCTCCGAATGCAAATGAAAGACCAAATAAATAGGTGGTATAACCAATCCCAAGGCCAATTGCCGTGATGGAAAGAAGAAACAACTCCCGTGAATCCCAGCCAGCAATATAGGCCAAAATACGAGGTAGTAGTTTTGTACCAAAAACAATCATTGAAAAAAGAAAGACAATAGATTTTAAGGCTGAAAAGCCCAAGAGCGGAAGACCAGCGACTGGATCATTTAACTCGGGCATGATTATCATGAACGGAACCACAAGCAAATCCTGGACAATCAGCATACCAATCATCACGCGACTGGAAAGTGTGCCCATCCATCCTTGATTCATTAGGGTTTTAAGGATCACCATGGTACTTGAAAAGGAAATTAATCCACCTATCCAGATGGCTGAGATTATATCCCACCCTAGCCATATTCCAATTTCAAATCCAAAGATCATGGTCAAAATAATCTGGATGGGTGTCCCTATCAGCGCTACCTTCCATACTGGTTTCAATTTATTAAAGGAAAATTCCAAACCTAGTGCGAAGAGTAAAAGAGCAACGCCAATTTCTGCCAACAACTCAATATCATGAATATCAGAAATCCCTACACCACCGGCATAGGGGCCAATCAGAACACCTGCGAAAATATATCCTAATATAAGAGGCTGCCTCAATTTCTGGGCAATTAAAGCGCCAATTAAAGCAGTCACCACAATAAGGACAATATCACCTGCTATGCCCATTATTCCTCCACAGACAGATATCCATTGTTTTGAATACAAAGTTTGATAAAAAGATCTATGCGGCCATCGGGCATATCAATAATATCCTGAATAGACTTTTTGGTATTATCATAACTGGCCAGGAAATTTAACTCTTCAACCAGTTCAGTTTCAATGGTTTTCTCCACAAAATCGTACAAAGCCTCAGCCTGTGATGTCATATCGATATACTGATACCAGCAGGCTGGATTTTGGAAAAGTTTATTTTCATGGTAATTTCTCGAAAAATTGTTTTTATATTGGTATTATAGTTATATTTTGGCGATATGTAAAATAAACTATTATTAAATGGCTGATTGCAGGCAAAACTGTTAGGTAGATTCAACAAAATGGCTCAAGGCGGGGTGTAGCCGAGAAAAACAGTTATACAGCCGGTTGTTGCCGATAAATAATAAGGATAACAGGAAAATAGTGGCGATGATCTTTGTCACGCCAACTCCTCCAAGGCTTTGGCAGCACTCTGTTGCACATGTTTATCAGGGTGTTTCAAAAGTTTCTCCAAAGGTTCCCGGGCTCGCTGGTCCCCTATTTGGCCAAGTGATATAGCGGCATTGCGGCAAACACCGCTCTCACTGTCTTCCAACGCGGTTATAAGCGCATCTACAACTCGCTGATCACCTATAATTCCCAGGGCTTTGGCTGCGCTCCAGCGGACAAATTTATTTGTATCATCTAATACTTCGATTAAAGTTACAGCCACACTACTGTCACCCAATTTGACCTAAAGATTCAATTGCCGTTCTCTAAAATGTGTACAAATCTGTACACGGCTTAGTTCCTGCTTCAT
>CAZTWC010000222.1:0-6467 GCA_964617105.1 uncultured Myxococcia bacterium | reverse complement strand
ACTATGCCTTTATTAATATCTGGCCTTTTCTGGGCAAAAAGGTACCCAAAGGGATGGAGTTGGAAGATGGACAGGGAGGCAAAAAATCGATCATCGAAAACGTGGTGGACCTGAAAAGTTATCTCACCACCCAATTCGGTCTGGCAGTTATTTACGGCAGTGTTTTTAAGCAGCCTCATTTTATCCGGTTTTCATACGCTAATTCACCGAAATATACTGAAGGCTCTATCAGAAGACTACACCAGGCCCTCACCGCTTTAACCTAACCGTCAACCCGGCATTAAAATGCAGGGATTGCTTTTCTTTCTTAAAGGTTGAAAACATGAACTACCAAAAAATTGAATCCAAAATACTTACCCTGGCTCAGGAGCTTATCTCAATCCCGGCCATCAGCGTAGGCGCCGGTCAGAGCCTTGAGGAGATAATACGCTGCTACCACTTTTTGTGCGATTTTTTTGACCAGGCAGGAGTACCAATTATAAAATATGATAGCCATGGTAAAATACCAGCCTTATTTTGCCACTTGCCCCGACCAAATGAGAAAAAAAGGGAGGAGGTCCAGGCTGATATTTTGTTTTGTGGTCACTATGATAGGGTGGCGCCTTCCTTTCCCGAACAACTTGTACCTCAAATTGACGGGCAATGGCTAAAAGGTAGAGGTGCAGCCGATATGCTTACTGCGGTTGCAACCCTGGCGGTTTTCTTTAAAAATATGAAGCAGAATATCATCTCTGTGGGTGAAAATGCGCCCTCTTTCGGCCTGCTGCTAGTTGGAAATGAGGAACCGGGCGAGATGTGGCCCTGGGGGACCAAACATGTTCTGGCAGATATGAAAAAGAAATATAACTATTGCCCCAAAATACTGATCGCCAGCGAACGCACTGGTGACGGCGAGGTGAAAGCCGGTGTATTGGAATGGCGCAATCGTGGAGTTATGCGTTTTCATATTCAAACCAAGGGCGATAGTTGCCATTCCGGTCTGATTAAAGGTTTAACCCCCATTGAAAAAGTGCTTAAAGTTGAACGGGAAATCAGGGCACTTTTGCCTTTACGTGAATTTGAAAACTGGAATTCCTCAATGATAATCTCTTATTTAATGGCCGGGGAAACTGGTAACTTCAATACCATGGCCAACCAGGCTGAAATGGGTATTGAGATAAGGCCAATACCAGAAACTCCCACCAGTGAAATTATCGAATATATAGATAAACGGAGTAAAAACCTGGATATTCATGTGGATATTATGAATTGCGAGGCAGGTGTTTCCACCTCTACCAACGACAAATGGCTGCAGATGCTTTTACAGACTATCGCCTCGGTTGCCGGCGGCCGACCTTTTGATTATCTGGGCTCTGGAAAGATGCCCGCCACCCAGGCCCGGTTCGTCCCTCATGGTGTAGCACAATGTGTGTGGGGTCAATCTGGTATCGGCCCCCATTCAGCTAATGAAGCCCACTATATTCCTAGTATTATCCCCTATTATCAGATGCTGGAAAACCTGGCCAGTCACGATCAATAAATTCACGTCTTAATTCCCCCACCAGGTATAGGGAACCTGCACAGAGGAGCAAATCATCTTTTTGGGCCTCATCCAGAGCCAATTGTAAAGCAGTGGCAGGGGGACAAATTGCCTTTACCCTGGTAAATAATTGGCTAGCCTCCTGAAGCAATATTTCCAAATCCAAAGCCCGGCCATCAGAGATTCGAGTCAAATAGATAGTATCAGTCAAAACTGATAATTCCTTAAGCATCTCCTGGTACTTTTTATCCCGCATAAATGACACCAACAATTTGATCTTTTTTTGTGGATATAGCCGCTTAATACTGGTGGTCAGGGTTTTAGCGGCTGCCAGGTTGTGAGCACCGTCAAGTATCAATAGAGGATCGTGCTGTATTATCTCCAACCGTCCCGGCCATCTGGCTGTATGGCATCCTCTCTTGATATGTTCATCGTCAATTTGATATTTATGCTCTTGTTTTAAAACCCGGGCAGCCTTTATAGCGGTGGCCATGTTGGCTATCTGAAATTCACCTTTAAGGCCGGACGTCAACCTATTTAACTCTCCATCTGGATCGCTATAGGTTAAATTGCCGCCTTCAGTGACTTTAAAATCTCGAGAATAGTAATAAAAGGGATTGTTTTTCTTTTTGCACTCCAACTCTATCTGCACTATGGCCTCTTTAGGCTGGGGTCCAGAAATCACGGGTATATTCTGGCGAAGAATCCCGCACTTTTCTCGGGCAATGGAAGTCAGGGAATTTCCCAAAAATTTGGTGTGATCAAAAGAGATGGGGGTTATTACCGCCATTATCGGGTCCGCAGCATTGGTAGCATCTAACCGTCCACCCAACCCGATTTCCATAACCGCAATATCAATTTTGTGCCAGGCAAAATGAAGTAGAGCGATTACCGTGGTATATTCGAAAAAAGTCAGGGTTATCTGGTCCAGATGGCTGCGATTATATTGCCGGCAAGCCTCTCTAACCTGGTTATAATACTCCTCCACCTCCGGATAAGTGATCCGTTCATCTCCCACCACTATTCTCTCGTTGTATTCAACCAGATGGGGTGAAGTAAAGCGGCCCACTTTATATCCAGCCTTTTGCAGGATTGAAGCCAAAAAAGTGAGGGTTGAACCTTTTCCATTGGTCCCGGAAACCAATACTTTTGGAAACTGCTGATCCGGACGGTCTAAAAGATCCAGGGCATTGGCAGTAGCGTGGATACCCGGTCTTACTCCCAGGCGTCTCAAAGAATAAAGTTCCTCTAAAAGTTTATTCACTGCTTGTTTTTGAAATTAACTATGACCATGGTCACAGGTCGTAGGTGGTGGATTGTTCGAGGACAATAATATTCCATTTTTTAATTTTGGCAATCTCTTTTTTTATCTCATCGATAAATGCTGGTTTTTGATGAAAAATCATAATAGGGATATCCCTGCACAAAATTTTGTTCAACTCTCTTTGCAGAGATCTGGGGGTTAAATGACCGCTAACCTCAGCCAACTCTTCAAACCTATCGGGAAAAGAGGTTTCAACAATAATAGCCTTTAAATCTTTTAACTGATTAATCTCCTGCCAAAAAAGATCGGTAGGTCCAGTGTCACCACTGTATGCCAGGGAGCCAGAAGCGCTTTGCATGATAAACCCCACTGCATTTATGGGATGATTCACCGGCACAGAAAATATTTCGTATCCATTTATGTTTAAAGAGACCAGGGGATTAATTTGATTAAACCTGATAGCCGGATTACTCAAAGATGGGATAGCAGAAAAATCGGGCCAAATACAGTTGTTGAACAGATGAGTTTTCAGATTTTTAATGGTTTCAATGCTGGCGTAAACTTCAACTGATCTCTTTCGCTTATCCACTACGTTATCAGCCAGTAAAGTCAAATCTTTAATGTGATCCATATGAGCATGGGTGATAAAGATATGGTCGATTTGGAGTTGCTGGTCAAGGCTCAAGGTAGAGGACAGGCCTCCAGCGTCCAGGGCAATATTGTTGTCGAGTAAAAAAGCGGGAGAATTACAGCCAATAGCCTCGCCGCCGTAACATCCGAGTATTTTGAGTTGCATCTATTCTTACTCATCTGAGAGGTTTGGAGATCATCTACATTGATTATATAGTAATATCATATAATTATCTGAGTGTCAATTTTTATGCATAATCTTCTCCTCTGATTCCTAAATTGGCAACGACCCAGGGGAAGGAATCTGGTTAATCTTGGAGTTCAATATCCTATATCCATCATTCTACCTATTTACACTTTTGTCTAATTATTATAAAGTATCGATAATAATATTTTATAATTGGAAAAAATAGCAGTTACCGTCCTAATATTTACTTCTATTAAGGGGAAAATCATGTTGAGGAAAATTATCTCCACAACCATTTTATCCGCTATAGTATCTTTGGCACTGGCTGGTTGGCTAAAAAACTCCTGGGCCA
The DNA here is from genome assembly GCA_964617105.1 of uncultured Myxococcia bacterium. Classification (GTDB taxonomy): domain Bacteria; phylum CAZTWC01; class CAZTWC01; order CAZTWC01; family CAZTWC01; genus CAZTWC01. The sequence continues at coordinate 2,515 of CAZTWC010000222.1, read as the reverse complement.
ATACCACCGCCTGCTCCTCTCCTAATATAATAATAGTGCTGGATCGTTCCGGCAGTATGGAACAGAATATCGGTGGGATCACCAAGTGGAATGCCGCCAAAAGAGCCATCACTGGTATAGTCAACGCCCATGGCCAACCGGGAAGTAAAAATCCCATCCGTTTCGGCTTGCTGATGTTCCCTAAAAAGGAGGATAAAAAATGCACTTTTTTTGGACTGTTCTGCTCCACTCCACCAGAATGCAGCGCGGAAAAGATTAAAGTTGATATTGGCGATAACAAGGCCAACGATATTATCAACCACCTGAACACCTCGTCTGATGGCACACATACCCCTATTGGCGCCGCCATACACTCTGCTAACAATTATCCCCCTCTAAAGGATGCAAACCGTAGAAATTTTGTAATGTTAATCACCGATGGCCAAGAAAATTGTGGAACGAAAAATGATCTTATCAGCCAGGTTGTTTCCCTTAAAAGCAAGGGAATAAACACATACGTGGTTGGCTTTGGCGACTTTGTTGACACCAATACCCTCACCCAGATGGTGCAGGCTGGAGGAACAGCCAAGAGTAGTGGGAGCAAATTTTACCACGCCAACAACGCCTCTGAAATAGAGATCGCCCTGGATACCATTGCCCAAATATCTACAAAAGAGTTATGCGATGGCAAAGATAATAATTGTGACGGACAGGTGGACGAAGGATTTGACGGTCTTGGCGATACCTGCCATCAAGGCCAGGGAATTTGTGCGGCTACCGGAACAAAGGTGTGTTCGGCCGACCAGCACAGCGTAATCTGTGATGCCCCAAAAATAGAACCAGAAAAAGAGGTGTGCGACAATCTTGACAATAACTGTGACGGACAGGTTGATGAAAATTTTGACGGCCTGGATGATACCTGTCAAATCGGCGATGGTGAATGTACTTCTTCTGGGGTCATGGCCTGTTCAAATGATCAAAGTAAAATTACCTGTGATGCCCCAAAAATAGAGCCAGAAAAAGAGATCTGCGACAACAAGGACAACGATTGTGACGGACAAACCGACAATGGTTTTGATCTGGGTGAAACCTGTGCCTCAGGTATTGGCGCTTGCGCAGCCAGTGGCCAGAAGATTTGCAGCCCCGACCATAAGGGGACTGTTTGTAATGTGATGGGCAGCATTCCGGCACCGGAAAAATGCAATAATATTGACGATGATTGCGATGGCCAGGTTGACGAAGAGTTGATGAAAGACTGTTCCAACGCCTGCAATGCCGGTCAGAGCGTGTGCAAAAATGGCCAGTGGTCCGCTTGCAATGCTGCACCAGTTCCGCCGGAGGTGTGTAACGGCAAGGATGATGACTGTGATTTAGCGGTGGATGAAGTTGATAGTTGCAACGGCCCGGGGGCGGTCTGCCTCTGTGGTTCATGTGTCATGCCCTGTTTCCGGGGGGAATGTGGCAATGGTTTCTTTTGCGTCAATAATTACTGTGTTAAAGATCCCTGCTGTGGAATCGCCTGTCCAAAGGGAAAAATATGTGCCAACGGTAAATGCCTAGACCCCTGCGATAACATGAGTTTTATCTGCTTGCCAAGCCAGGAATGCCGCCTGGGAAAATGTATAGACAAAGATTGTTTTTCACCTGATAAAGACTGCCCTGTGGGAGAAGTCTGCATACCAGGCGAAAAAGATGGGGAAATCGGAACTTGCCAACAAGACCTCTGTTATAGTGTTACTTGCCAGGCAGGTGAATTCTGCCGTGATGGACAGTGTATTAAGTCCTGCACCGATGTCAATTGCCTGAAAGGTTTCAAATGCCAGGATGGTAGTTGCCTTGAAGACAAGTGTGCCAATGTCACCTGCCGCAGTCACCAGGTCTGTATAAACGGAGAATGTTCGGTAGACCTGTGTATGGACATCACCTGTGATGCCGGTAAAATCTGCCATTTGGGAAAATGTAGTGACGAAATCTGCCGCCGTATCAACTGCCCTATGGGTGACAAATGTCTTTTGGGTCAATGCGCTGATTACCACCCCGATAACAACAGCAATAGCGAGAGCGGAGGAAGTGGCGGCAAAAACAACGGCGAAGAGGAAGAAAACAACAGCCAAGGCAATACCGGCGGCTCTACCGGCACCGACAACGACAATCCTGGTGATGACAATGAAAACACTTCCCCTGGTCAAAGTGGATCTGAGAGTGAGGAGCATGATGGTCAAGGTCAAATTTATAACGGCAATGGTATAGCCATGACAGAATCGGGCTGCGCTTTCAACCCAGTAGCCACCTCAAACAACTACGGTCAAATAGTTTCATTGGCCCTATTGATGATACTATTCAGTTTAATGAGAGTTATCCTGAACCGTAAAAAAACACATCCCTAAAGGGATCACCTGCGGCGTCCGCTGGTGAAGATGCATCCGAATTCTAGTTGCTAATCAGATACTGCTTTATAAACCGATCCAACTCCCCATCCAAAACAGCATCCACATTACCCACATCGATTTTGGTGCGATGATCTTTTACCATCCGG
>CAZTWC010000221.1:0-6467 GCA_964617105.1 uncultured Myxococcia bacterium | reverse complement strand
TTCATGGGCTATCACTCCCTGGTTAGCGGGTAAAGGCACCAGGTCTAACTTGCCGGGAAGGGTAAAAACCATAATATTGAGCAGGCGTATAAAAAAGGCATGCCCCTCAATAATTTTGCTCTCTGAATTGCCGTAATCTATTTTTACCTGGGGATAGTAAAAGAGAGAAACCGGTTCCATTTGGTTGATTTTCAACCCCAGAGAGAGAAAATAATTATAGGTACGTTCCACATTGTAATAGGCGGTAAGCATTACCAAAGAATGAAAATTTTCTGGGAAATACCGGCCCTGATTATAAAGGTAGGAAAAGTAGGGGGTATTACCCTCCTGCTGGACAATTTGCGCCCTTAACTTTTCCCTGAATCCATAATAAACCTCTCCCTGGGCTGGAATAGTTATGGCCCCACCCCCCTTCAGCGTGGCTACAGAACCATGCAGACCATGCAAATCTTTTAAGGTATCAATCTGCACCTCTTTTAGAGCATATTGTTTACCAGGCGGTTGGGGAACAAGAACCATGGCTCTGACTGGGCCGTCCAGGGGATGTTCATAAAAATTGCAGCCAAAAAATAACAAAAGGAACAATAAATAAAATCCCTTGAGCAAATTTATTTTTTCCATCTTTTTTGAAGGTAACACTCCTTGAACTGCTGATAATAGGAGAGAAATTGATTCTGGTCTAAAGACTCCCTGATCTCGCGCATCATTTGCAGATAAAAATGAAGATTGTGGAGGGTAGTCAAGTAATGGCAGCTCAACTCCCGCGCCATAAAAAGATGCCGTAAGTAAGCCCGGCTATAATTACGGCAGGTATAGCACTGGCACCCCTCTTCAATTGGCCGGGCATCCTGACGAAACCGGGCATTTTTAATGGTCAGCCGTCCCTGTTTGGTAAAAAGAGTACCGTTGCGGGCCGCTCGGGTGGGGAATACACAATCGAACATGTCTACACCGCAATTTACCGATTCTATGATATCCATAGGAGTTCCAACCCCCATCAAGTAGCGAGGCCGGTCAGAGGGTAAAAGCGGGGCAGTAAAAGCCACCATCTCCCGTAACTGCTCCTGGCTCTCCCCAACACTTAATCCGCCAATAGAATAGCCAGGTAATCCTAAAGCGCCTAACTCTTCAGCATGGCGTTGCCGCAAAGGGGGAGAAATCCCACCCTGAACAATACCAAACAGAGCCCCCGGCTGACCGCAGGAGTTATCATCCTCCAGCTGTTGGTGACGCTGAATACACCTTTTCAACCACCTGGTGGTGCGAGCCATGGCTTCCACCAACTGTTTTTGATCAGCGGTTGCCGGCGGACATTGGTCCAAAGGCATCATTATATCAACCCCCAGGGCGGTTTGAATATCTACAGATAATTCTGGGGTAAAAAGGTGGGAGGAGCCGTCTATATGGGATTGAAACTTGACCCCCTGCTCCGAAATTTTCCGCAACCTGGCCAGGCTGTACACCTGAAAGCCGCCGCTATCAGTGAGAATAGGTCCGGACCAGTTCATAAAACTGTGGAGTCCACCCATTTGTTGAATCAATTGATGACCGGGGCGCAAGTAAAGATGATAGGAGTTAGCCAGAATTATGGAGGCACCACACTCTTCCAGATCTCTGGAAACCAATGCCTTAACTGATGCCTGAGTAGCCACCGGCATAAAGATGGGAGTCGCCACGGTGCCATGGGGCAAGACTATCTCTCCTAGCCTGGCCTGGCTTCTCCTGGAACTTACCCGTAATTTGAACTGCATTTAGATTATCGAAAAAATTAGAGGGTATTGTTGTCTAAAAATATTTTTACCGCTTTTAGTACCGATTCCATATTCCCCGACTTTTTCAGGGTGTAGGAGGACCATTTGCCCAGTTTTCCTCCCCCGCCTACTGGTTTGAAAGGTTTAACACTCAGACCAGTGCTATCCTCTATCATCTTAGCCAAATTCTCGGTGTGGGGTTGGACGGTCAAGGTGATATCCATGTCCAAAGGGTTATGAAACACTTTCAGGTTGGCTTTGGTTCTCGCTATTTCATCGGCAGTAAAGCCGTGATTTTCCAATTCCACCAACACATTGAGATGATTTACCAGCATTTTATTTTTCCTCCTGAAATAGTGTTATTATCTAGTGCTCTGTTCCTGTCTGAAAATTCACTCCATCACGAAAATCATTAACTATACACAATCAGATAAAAGTTTTATCAGCATCCTCTCGGTAAAAGGTACCCGGAGGCACGCAGTAGCGCCGACCATGGTAGCATTCTCCACCTCCTTGGTCCGGACAAAAAGGGTGGATACCAAAATCACCCGGGCTGAGGAATCGATTTTTTTAATCTCTTTTAAGGCGGTCAGTCCATCCATGTTGGGCATCTTTACATCCATAACCACAAAATCTGGGTTAAACTTTGTAAACATTTTCACCGCCTGAACACCGTCTAAAGCCTCTCCAACTACATGATAGTTATTTTTCTTTAACATTTGCACCAGTTTCATCCTGATGCCGTAACTATCATCAGCAATTAGTACAGTTCCCTCGGAATCGGGATCAATCACCTCAATCTCTTCCGGCTCCGGAACTTCTTCCTTCTTCTCTTTGGGCTGCACTTTTGGTTCAGAAGACAACTCTCCACTGGCTACTTTCTTTTTAACATCCTCCTCCTCAATATAGCTGTTTACATAGTCTTTTAAAAACTGGAAATCATGCTCATTCATATCAACAAATTCCACGCCCATCCCTCGGGGTATCACTCGTCCACCCGGGTTGGCCCAGGCGATCTTGGCTTTGACGGTAAAAGTTCGCTCCACTCCCTCCAGAGTAAAGGTCATAGATACAATCTCCTGTTCTGGGAACAGTTTTTCGCTCAACATATAGGCGCCTCCAGCACTAAGATCTCTGGTGACACATTCTAAATCTTCTTTTTCGCCTTCAACTTTAATGATTAAATTGATATGTTTACGAATGAATTTACGACGATTTATTGACATTTTATTTTTAGGCTCCTTCCTAGTTCTTGACTTTAGGCACCTTTAGCATTAAAATCGGTAAACTTATTAAACTGTCAAGACGATAGTCTAAAAAAGTATTTATTATAGCATAAATAAAAAATAATATCAACATTATTGTAATACTATGGGCTCGCAGAAAAATAAATTAACATTATGGCGTCCCTAAAGGGAGAATAATCCATGGGCAAAGAGGTCCTTTTCTATTACGACTACGCTGATCCATATTCTTATCTGGCCAGCACCCAATTAAGTAAAATATCCTCGGTAGCCGGGGTAATTTTCCGATGGAAGCCAGTGCTGCAGAGTGAATTGTTTTCATCTATCGGCCAACCTTATCCGTTCGGCCCGGTTAAAGAGCAATACATTCAAGATGATTTGACTCGTTTGTCCTCTTTTTATAACGTGCCCATCTGCTTTCCAAAAACCTTTCCCATTGACTCTTCCATGGCTCTGCGAGGCGGTATAATCGCACACTACCGCGGGGTGGGGTCGGTATACGACTCCAGGGCTTTTTCCATGTACTGGCGGGAAGGAAAAAATTTGTCCCACAAAAAATACTTGCTGGAGTTGTCAAGAATTTCTGGCCTGGAACCCCAGGAATTCATGGATGCAATAAACGATGACACCATTATGAATAAATTAAATGAAAACATTAAAACCGCTACCCATCACGGAGTATTCGATGTTCCCACCTTTGTAGTAGAGGAACAACTCTTTTGGGGAATAGACCGTCTTAATTTTTTAGCCAGCTTTATTAAAAAAAATTAAGAACGAAAAGAATTCCCGGCATTTTAATGCCGGGTTGACATCATAGAGGCTAAATATGGATAGTGAAAATCTATATGCCCAGGCACTGCGCGCTTTTTTAAAGCCCATAATTAACTTTGTAGACGATCCTACCGTCAGTGAGATTATGATCAATGGCGCCCAGGAAGTTTGGATAGAGCGAGGAGGCAAACTCTACAAAACCGAAGCGAAATTTTCTGAAGACGGACTTATTGCTGCCGCCAGAAATATCGCTCAATATGTTGGACGTCCCCTGGATGAAGAGCGGGCCATACTAGATGCCAGACTTCCCGACGGCTCCCGGATCTGTATCCTGCTGTCGCCGGTTTCCCGCAAAGGAACGGTAATCGCTATCCGTAAATTTATCCAGGAAACCCTATCCATAGAGAGTTTGATAAAATTTGGCTCCCTCTCCAGGAAGATGGCCCAATTTTTAAAGGCCTGCGTGGTTACCAAAAAAAACCTGATTATTTCCGGCGGCACCTCATCTGGGAAAACCACTTTTTTAAACGTGCTTTCTAACTATATCCCCGACCAGGAACGGATAGTTACTATCGAAGACAGCCAGGAGGTACAACTACAAAAATCTCACCTGGTACCCCTGGAGGCCAGACCTCCCAACAATCTGGGAAAAGGGGAGATAACTATCCGCGACTTGCTTAAAGCCTCCCTGCGCCTTAGACCAGACCGGATCATTATAGGTGAAGTGCGGGGCGAAGAAGCCTTTGATCTTATCCAGGCTATGAATACCGGTCACGGTGGATCAATTTGTACCGCTCATGCCAGTACTCCAATAGAAACCTGCCGGCGCCTGGAATCACTCTGCTTAATGAGCAACATCGATCTGCCCTTAATCGCGGTGAGGGCTCAGGTGGCCGCTGCGATTAACCTGATTCTGTGCACCCAACGGTTTAATGACGGCTCTCGTAAAATCACCCATATATCGGAGATGCTTCCTCTCAATAAAAATGGAGAATATCAACTCCGGCAACTATTTACATTTATCACTACTGGAAAAGATAGTAATGGAAAAGTGGAAGGCTATTACACCACCTGCGGAGAAATGCCCACCTTTCTGGAGCAACTACAGATAGAAGGATTCCATCAAATTAATCAAGATTTTTTCAAGGCTCAAACCCCTAAAAAAAAGAACTCTCCGATTGATTGGTCCCCAAGAGAAGAAAGCCCTCACCAGCCAACTATACGTGAGTCAAGTCAGTCAAGTCAATCAAATCCAGAAGATCTTGACGATGAAAAAACTTTGGTAGGAATCAAAATCCCGAATAATTTTTAAGTGTGTTTTAAATATCTCCGGTAAAATGCCGATTTAATACATTAGAGACTGCATCCACATTCCAATCTGCATCAAACTGGAGTTCATCATGATTTCTCAAAACCAATTAAGCAGCAAATCCCATTCAGAAAAAGGGTTGAAAGAATCTATCACCAAGATCACCGCCCGGGCTTTGATCCAATATTCAACCTCCATGGACGTGTATCAGTACACCAAAAGCGAACAGCATCTGGCCAACCAGGAGTACGCCCTGAGATTGCTGATAGCCTCACAAAAATTAATGGAAATTATTGATAGCGATAACTACTATCCAGGACTTTCCCGCCAGGTGGCCATAATGGACAATCTGGTAGATGAGTTCTATGTGCACTAGTTTCCCTCTGTCAAGTGACTGATGTCGCTTGACACGGCACTCACTAGCGGTTTACCTCAAACCGCTCCATCATCGACTTGTGCAACAACCTCTCCCATTCAAAATTAACCCGATCCTGGATATAGTCCATCTGATCTTCACTCAGGTGACCAAAGCGGGCCTGCCGTTTCAGATATTCATTTACCGGCGTGTTACGAGGAGAATAGGTAATGTTGTATTCATCTCCATCGATTATCTCGTAAAGGGGAAACACATTACAGTCACTGGCAAGCCTGGCGATATTGATAGTTTCGTCGGAAGGGATCTTCCAGCCCGCCGGGCAGGGAGCGAGGATGTGTAAAAATTTGGTACCCTTGAGTTCCTGGGCTTTTTTTAGTTTGGCGATAAAATCTTCCGGAAAGGCTATATTGCAGGTGGCCACGTAGGGGATATGATGAGCAGCCATGATCTCTACTATATTTTTCTTGGCCGTTTCCTTGGGATGGCTGGCGGGTGTGGTGGTGGTCCAGGCCATCATGGGTGTAGCCGAGGAGCGCTGGATTCCGGTATTCATGTAGGCTTCGTTATCATAACAACAATAAATAATATCCTCGTTACGTTCAGCCGCGCCGCTCAAAGACTGCAGGCCGATATCAAAAGTGCCACCATCACCAGCCCAACCTACCACAGTGACATCGGTCTTTCCTTGCATATCTAAGGCAGCCCTGACACCGGTAGCCGCCGCACCTGTAGTTTCAAAAGCGGTGTGGAGCATAGGTATATTCAAATTGGAGTAAGGGAAAGGACCGCTAATAACTGTCCAGCAACAGGCAGGAACCACAATGACAGTATTATCGCCAAATGCCTTGAGAGCAAAGCGCATGGCAATGGTGGCCCCACACCCCTGGCAAGCCAAATGTCCCTGGCCCATCAATTCTGTATCAGGTAAATTTACCGAAGCGTTGCTATACATCTGACCTCCTATCAGCCTTTGGTATCAAAATATTTCATTCATTCTTGCTTAGGAAGAGTGCAGT
>CAZTWC010000220.1:0-6474 GCA_964617105.1 uncultured Myxococcia bacterium | reverse complement strand
AAGTTGTGTAGATTCGTGGTTGTTCAATATTCACCCAAATTCATTAATAGTGGAAGTAAATAACCAGGGATTGAAATCCCGGGAATTCTTTTCGTTTTTAAAATGAGTCTATTGAGTATAACTTATTTCGACTCAATTTATCAATAAGCTTGTTATCAATTTGCAATTAATATATAGTACGGTATCCATTAATTTTCTTTATGATTTTATGCGTAAATTATATATAACTACAGTTATTTTTATTATTTTAACGATACTGAATTTTGGTTTGACCTCAGTATGTTATGCCCTGGAGACAATCCAGTTTGAACCGGTCCGTAGTTTTAGCGCTGGAGGAGCCTACCGGGCACTGGCATTGGGAAACGATGCGATATTTGTCAATGCCGCTGCCATGGAACAGCAAAAGAGTTACACGGTTGAAGGTGGATTAGGGTGGTTTAAAAAAAGAGATGATTATTATATTAATGTATCAATAGTTGATACTAAAACTTCCACCCTGGGTGCGGGTATCTCTTACACCTATCTGGAAGATCAAAAAGAGTTAACTGGGGGCAGAAAAGGTCACCGAATCGATCTGGCTCTATCATATCCTCTGAGCACTACCATGTTTATTGGAGGAAGCATAAAGTATTTTGATGTAAAATTAACCAATGCCGGCACTGTGGATGCCGCATCAGCGGATCTTTCCCTGTTTTACCTGATTGCCCCCCAGGTTACCGGCTCTATAATTGGATATAATTTAATCAATTCGGGTAGTAAATCTATGCCCCTTTCCATGGCCACCGCTATTGCCTACCGCTGGCCGCAAATATGCAATTTTACTTTTGACTGGCTGATAGATTACGCCACCTACAAACATACCAGTTTTGAATATATGACTGGGGTTGAATATTATCAAAATAATTTCGTTATCAGGGGTGGTTATAATTTTGGGCAACAGCGTGATACTCAAAATCGCAATTTGCATAGTATTTCCCTTGGTATCGGCTGGAACGGGCCTAAAATAGGAATAGATTTTGGTTACCGGCAAATGGTAAACGATGAGCCCCGCCGGCATCGTTTTATGACCCAACTCTCTTTCACCTTGGATTCCTAAACGATAAGGGGCGCTTACAAAAATAAGTTATTATTTTTGTAAGCGCCCTTCGTAGGAGGTATGAAAATTAATGGCGAGTAAACTTGATAATCCATTGATAACTCAAAGCGACTACTCGATCCTGGTGGAAGTGGAAAATCCCAGATATTCTGAAGCCAGAGACCATATCGGCCGCTTTGCTGAACTGGTAAAAAGTCCGGAGCATATCCATTCCTATCGTATTTCCCCCCTATCTTTATGGAACGCGGCCTCCACCGGCTTAAACAGCGATAAGGTCCTGAAAATTCTGGAAGAGTTCAATAAATATTCGATACCAGCCAATGTGAAAAAAGAGATAGAGGAGCAAATGGGCCGTTACGGCCGCTTAAAAATGATCCAAGATGGAGATGAGTTATTGCTCCATTGCGATGAGCAACATATTCTAAGGACCATTTGGAGCCATAAAAAAGTCCAGCCATATTTAAAAAAATGGTTAAGTGATAGTACAATTCAGGTTGATAAATCAAACCGCGGACTTTTAAAACAGGTTTTAATAAAAATAGGCTTTCCGGTAGATGACCAGGCGGGGTACATAGAGGGGGAGTCTTATGATATAGAGTTCGAGCAGTTTACTTCGGAAGGAGAGCCTTTTCAACTGCGGGAATACCAGAGAGATGCCTCCCGTATCTTTTATGCCGGCGGAAAATCTATTGGTGGAAATGGAGTTATAGTTCTCCCCTGTGGAGCGGGAAAAACCATTGTGGGCATGGCGGTGATGAGTTACCTGAGATGTTATACCCTGATCCTGTGCACCTCTATCAGCGCGGTCAAACAGTGGAAGAGAGAGTTACTGGACAAGACCAATCTCAAAGAGAGTGATGTGGGTGAATACACGGGAGAGATCAAAAATATCCGCCCCATAACCATTACCACCTATCAACTTCTCACCTACCGCCGGGAAAAAGAGAAAGGTTATCTCCACCTGGACCTGGTTCTCTCCGAGAAATGGGGTTTGATTATTTATGACGAAGTGCACCTTTTACCAGCCCCGGTTTTTCGTATTACCTCGCAAATTCAGGCTAGAAGAAGATTGGGATTAACCGCCACCCTGGTGAGAGAAGATGGCCGGGAGGACGATGTATTCAGCCTTATCGGCCCCAAAAAATACGATGTGCCCTGGAAGGTTTTGGAAAAACAGGGGTGGATTGCCACCGCTAATTGCCATGAGCTCAGGATTGCTCTACCACCTGAACTCCGCTTTGAGTATTCTACCGCCACTTTACGGCAGCAGTTTAGAATAGCGGCGGAAAATTATAACAAAGAAGTAGTGTTAAGAAAATTGTTGTCTCAACATGAAGATGATCTGGTATTAATTATCGGCCACTATTTGTCACAATTGCAGGAAGTGTCCAGCAAGTTTAAAATCCCCCTGATCCAGGGAAAAACACCGACTAATGAAAGGGAAGATCTATACTCCCGATTTCGCCGAGGGGAACTGAAAACCATTATAGTATCCAAAGTTGGTAATTTTGCCATAGATCTGCCCGATGCCAATGTGGCCATCCAACTTTCAGGAACCTTTGGCTCCCGGCAAGAAGAAGCACAGCGTCTTGGCCGGATTTTACGCCCTAAAAAAAACGGTCAAACCGCCAATTTTTTTACCCTGGTTTCTTTAGACACAGTAGAAGAGGAATACGCCCTGAAACGGCAACTTTTTTTAACCGAGCAAGGTTACCTATACGATATTGAAGATGCATAAGGAGTCTACAATGACGTTGAAAATTCATAAAGAGTTGGCTATTATTGAGTTCAAAGATGAGGATGTTTTTCAGGAGGTAACCAATATTTTATCGTCAAAAGAGTGGAAATGGATGGAATTATCCAATAGAATGATTGTATTGGACAGAGATCACCAGGAAGAGATGGTAAAGATGTTGACCCAGATGGGTCACTATCCCCTGGTTAATTAATTTCCGGAGTGAGGTAAACGATTGACTCGTGCTTTTCGGATAAAATATTTCATTCTCCTTGTATTACTCCAAAGCCTGGTTCTAAACTGTAGCTTAACCTCTTTGCACCTTCGCAAACCCTCTCTAACTGAAAGATCTTCCTATAACCGGCAAAAACTATGCGCTAAAATTGACTGCAATATCTCCGGGCAATCCACCGCCTATCTTTATTATATCAACGCCAAAAAAAATGAATTTTTAGGTCATAATCAAAAAGCCGCCGAAGAGATGGAGCGGGCTATTCTGTTTGATAATCAATCGGTATTTTTGCGGTTGAAGTTAGCTGGCCTTTATTTCAGGCTGGCCAATCCCAACAAGTGCCTGGAACAGTTAAAAATAATCGTGGAAGAGATAGACAGCGGCTATTTTCCGGCCTATCTTTTGACCGCCCGGGTCTATCTTGCCCTCAATAAAAAGAGAGAGGTTATTCACACCCTGGAAATTTTGCTGGCCAAAGATCCAACCCAGATGGAAGCCTATCTTATACTTGGTGGAATTTATATAAAAGATAAAGATTATAAGCGGGCCGAAAATATTTACCAGAGAATGATCCTGAATAGATCGGGATCATCAATAGGTTATTATAAACTGGGTTATTTGAATATTGTCAGAGATAACCTGGAAGCAGCGGAAAAATATTTGCTTAAGGCTTTTCAGTTGGACCCCACCGAGGGTAAAATTGTTTTGGCCCTTCAGTATGTTTACGAAGTGAAAAAAGATTTTCATATGGCAATCCAGTTGACCCTGGAGGCGATGAAATACGACTACCATAACCCAAAATATATCTTAAATCTGGCCAATTATTATCATAATATCGGTGATGTTGCCACCTCCAGGGCTTATGTCCACCAGTTAATCGATGTAAATCCAGAGCATTTGGATAACTTGCTGCGCCTGGGCAATTCCTACTATCTTAAGGGAAAATATACTGAAGCCAGGGAGATTTTTCTAAAATTGAAATCTTTTTTTCCCAAAAACAGAAGAGTAGATTTTTACTTAGGCAGGAGTTACCAGGCTCAGGGCAAATTAGCTGAAGCGGAAAAGCACTATAAAATGGTCTCCAGACAAAATAGTCTTTATCCCATCGCCGTTATTCTGTTATCCATGGTTTATCAAAAGATGGACCGAAAAGAGGAAGCGGTCCAGGTTCTGAAAGAAGCCCTGACCACTTATCCCAATAACCAGGATTTATACGAAGCGCTGTCCACCCGTTACGAAAAAAACCAGATGACTGAAAAAGCGGTCGAAGTTATCAATGATGCCCTCAACAAATTTCCCAAAAGTGAACAGTTGCTTTATTCCCTGGCTTTGTTGTATGAAAAACAGCAGAAAAAAGCTAAAAGCATGGAAATAATGCAGAATATTCTGCAGATAAATCCTGATAACCCCTATGCCCTCAATTATATCGGTTACACTTATGCTGAGCAGGGAGAAAACCTGGAGTTAGCAGAAAAGATGTTGTTGCGTGCTTTGAGTGTAAAACCAGACGATGCCTATATTCTGGACAGTCTGGGGTGGGTGTACTATAGAAAAGGGGAATATAAACGTGCTTTGCTACTGCTTCTAAAAGCGGTTCAAAAAGCGCCGTTAGAAGGAATTATTATTGTCCATCTGGCTGATATCTACCTGAAGATGGGTGAACTCCCGGAAGCGCAACGATACTTTCGCCAGGCTCTGAAAACCAAACTGGATGAAAAAATTAGAGCCGCAGTAATAAAAAAATTAAGCCAGTTTTCATCTGGAGAACCCTAAACCGTGCCGTGTTATTATCCCAAGAAAATTCTTCTACTCTCTTTTTTTCTTTTTATCTGTTTGGCCGCCTTCTCTTGTTTCCTGCCGGGTAGAGATAAAGGAAAAGTAAAAAAAACTCAGGAGATAAAAGCGATCCAGGGGTTAGCCGGTTCTTTTTCTGCCTATCTCAATTGGCGGGGCGAGAGAAATCGAATTCAGGGTTCAGTGGTTATCAACTATCCGGGCCAGTTGCGCATGGAATTTTATGGTTTTTTTATGGAGCCCCGATTGCTCTATCTTTACAACCAAGGAAACTACCTTCTCTTCTTTCCTCAGCACCAATGCGTGAGCAGAGAAAAAATAGTGGCGGAAAACTATCTACCCTTTGTTGCTCCTTTGGACGAGATTATTAGCCTGCTGCTTTTGCGTTGGGATTATTTTACCTCTAAGCAGGGAGTTGGAATAGAGAGGGATGATAAGAAAAAAGATAACATCTGGCTGTCCAGTGTTCGGAAAAAAGATGAAAAATGGCTGGCCCTGTTTAAAGATGGACGGTTAAAAAAAATGAAATACCATAGCCCCTGGCTGGACTATCAAGTGGAATATAAAAAATATATGACCATAAAAGGTTTCTCCCTGGCCAGCCAAATTATCTACCAGGCCAAAACTGCACAGGGCGAAAAAGTAAAGATAAAAATTAGATTCAAACAAATAGATCTCGATCCCTCCGCAGAAATAGTAAACCGCGCCCTTAGAACTGAAGAGTTTAAAAATGTAACTTCCTGCCCTTCACCAACTTCGACGCTCGAATAGATTGATATAACCCTGACCATCGCCCAAAAATCATTTAGTTGTGTATAGACAAAAAAAAATTGTAAATCCATTATAAAGACTATATAATTATGATGCAGTAAAAGGTGAGGGCGGATGGGAACTAGTTTGATTTTGGAGGAAAAAAGCATGGATGAAGACAAAACCATGATAAAGTCAGTCAAGGATCTGACCGAAGAGATGGGCAAGAAAAGTGCCTATATTACTATTTTAACCGGTAAAATGGCCGGGCAGATGTTCGATTTAAAAAATCGTGAATATCAATTGGGACGGGGAACTGACGCCGATATCCAAGTCAACGATGACGGCATCTCCAGGATTCACGCAAAAATTGTCAGAACCGAACTGGGGACCAAAATTAAAGACCTGGAGAGCACAAACGGGATATTTTATAATGGAAAAAAATTTACCGAAAAGTTCCTGGATAATGGTGACAAGATCCAGATAGGGATATCAACGGTTTTAAAGTTCAGTTACAAGGACGAACTCGAAGAGAAGATGCAGAAAAAATTATACGATTCTGCGGTCAAGGATGGATTAACCAGAATATACAACAAACGATACTTTGAAGATAAGTTCAAGGCGGAGTTTGAATATTATAAAAAAACCAATGGGGTTTTCTCTTTGCTGGCTTTTGATATCGATCATTTTAAGAAAGTCAACGATACATACGGACACGCAGCCGGCGACTATGTGCTCTCTACCATGGCAGGAGTAATATCGGCCACCATCCGAGAAAACGATACTTTTGCCCGAACCGGCGGTGAGGAATTTACCCTGATTTTTAAAGATGTAAATGAACTTAAAGGCCAAAAAATGGCTGATCGG
>CAZTWC010000219.1:0-6491 GCA_964617105.1 uncultured Myxococcia bacterium | reverse complement strand
GATCACATTGCTCTGTCTTACAACTATGTGAACACCAAGAACCTGCCAGAGCAGCCTACTTATGCCATGGGCGCCCATACCAGCAAGATCCACTGCCTGGTGATGAAGAAATCTACTATCAACAGTAATGACAAAGATTATCAGGTTTTTATCTGGAACAAGAGTGGCCATAAACTTTGGATAAACATTGACATCTTTGGCATTGATTAAGGGGGGATATGGAATGGCGTTAAACTTTAGGGACCTATTTATCAGCACCATCCAGTGTATCGATGACCCGGGATTAGACGAGATGGCCAGGTTTGTTGTTTCAGATCCATTACCCTGCTGGGGCGCCATTTACGAGAGATTTACCTGGGCAAAAATTGGCAACCTGGCCCTGATAAACCTGATTGACCGTTGGATCGCTGTGCCGGATTGCGCCAGGTTTTTACTGCTGTTGATTAAATTTAAGCAAAAGAGCCCGGAGATAATGGGCCACCTGACTAGAAAGTTCGCAGAACTACCAGATTTTGTCCAGGTGTACATGGCTTCACTACCCAGCGGACAGTCTGCGTTAAAGGACAGCAGCAACACTGAGGCACAGCAAATTTTATCAGTATTAGCAGGCAAAATTGCTGTCAACCGAGAGCAGCAAATAATCGAAGCAAAGATAAACAAGTTGTTGAGGTTCCAGTGGGCACCAACGCCGTCACCCGATAACAATTCCTAATTCAAATATAGTTTTTTGGAGGTAAGTAAGATGGGAGAGGAAACCAAGATAACCAGAGTGGTGGGAAGGCACATGGATGCCCAGGCCAAATTCATGGAACTGATGCAAAACCAGGCCAGTCAGAACGCGAAGATTGAACGGTTGACAGAGAGGATCGATAGACTTCTTGTTACCATTGATAACTATCCAGCCACCACTTTAGAACGGATCGATGAGATCAAAGAAAAACTATCTGGCGATGAGGGACTGCGAGTCTTGGTAAAAGAACAGCATGCCCATCTAAAAAGTATTATCCGCAATTGGCAGTTGTTGGCAGCATTAGCGATCACCGCTATGGGAATCATTAGCAATACGGTTTTGAAGTAAAGGGAGAGGGAGAAGGAAATGAGAGGGGAATGGAAAGGAGGATGAATAATGGACTCTGAAAGCATGTTCAAATTTGACCTGGAAAAGATCAAGGTCAAATATTCTAAATTGGCCTCCCTTTGGGGCATGACCATCACTATTTTTGGGACAGTTCACATGACTAAATATGCCTGGGACGGTTATATCGCCGGAGGTAAAAAGCCCAACGGGCTACTGTATCATGAAGCTGTCCACATCCGCCAACAGGAGCAATATGGCACCTGGTGGTCTCTAATTCTCTACCTGTTGGTATTGCCGGTGATATTCAGTCCATTCAGGAAAAAATTCGAACTGGAGGCATATCGGATCTCAATGGCTTGGCGGTTAAAAAAAGCGGGTTATTTGTCAGACCAATACCAAGCATGGCTGACCAAGGTTCTCTCCTCCTGGAAATATGGTTTCATTATGAGTGAAGTGGCTGCCGACCATTGGTTTGAAGAGACCAAAAGAGAATTATATCAACTTCGAGATGAGGGGAGGCTTTCGTGATGATTAAAAGTTTAGATGAAATTCCATTTGTCGAGGCAACTCACTACGGTACGGGCCGCAAAAAACCAATATCGATGGTTATTCTCCACTACACGGCCGGGGGTTCGATGGCCGGAACAGTCAATTATTTTGCCAGATCTGAGAGTCCCAAAGTGTCTGCGAATTATATCGTTGACCGTAAAGAGAATTCCGGGAAGAAATTCCCAGATGGCGTTGTTCAGATGGTCAACCTCAACGACCGGGCTTGGCACGCCGGTCGGAGTGAGTGGCAGGGGAAAAAATGGTTGAATGCGGTGAGTTGCGGCGTTGAAATCGCAAATTATGGCCCGTTAGCAAAGAAAGGAAACCGCTTTCTTACTTGGTCTGGTAGCAAATATTCCTCCAGGTATCCAGAACCAATTCTTATCGGTGACCAATACTGGGAGCCATATTCCGATTTTCAGTACGAGACTGTAGCCGCTCTCTGTGCCCTGCTGATGGAAAAATTTCCGGAGATCACTGTTGATAGGATTTTAGGGCACTCTGATGTATCGCCAGGCCGCAAGATAGACCCTGGCCCAGCCTGGGATTGGAAAAAATTCAGATCTCTTTTACGAAACTACTGGGAGGAGAAAGCAATATGCAGTGGCTAAAAAAATTATCTAGTCCATTCTGGCGGATAGCCGGTTGGTTGATTTGGTTTTTAACCATAATTGTAGGCTGTTCAGGTGGAATTCTGAAATTTTTAACCAAATTGAAACAAAAGAAAGAGGCGGGTTCGGTGTTATCAACGTCATTGACATCAAGTCTTAAAAGTGAATCAGCACTACCAGAGACATTTTCACTTTTGGATGGATACGATGAGCAG
This sequence comes from uncultured Myxococcia bacterium, assembly GCA_964617105.1. Taxonomy (GTDB): domain Bacteria; phylum CAZTWC01; class CAZTWC01; order CAZTWC01; family CAZTWC01; genus CAZTWC01. The sequence goes on along the minus strand of CAZTWC010000219.1, from coordinate 4,038 downwards.
ACAGAAGATATCAAAGATGAAACTAGAGAAATTCTGGAACAGATTGATAGGGAAGCCGAAGATTACCGGCAAAGAATAGCAGCCACCAGCAAAATACCGGACAAGCGACAGCGTCTTCAGAAACTGGCCGATATGGTCAACGATGATGATGCCGATGGAGGGGAAAATGAATGACCTATTAAAGTGGGCTTGGCTCAAATCATCATTGGGGATACTGGAGTGGCTGCTCCTGCGCCTGGAAAAAAACGCGGGCAATAACAAGAGCAATAGCAAGAGCAACAACAATGGAGTTCCAACTGGCTACCCAATAGTACTGACCCATGGCTTTGGTGGTTTCGATTCCATTATGGGAATCAGTTATTTCAAGGGAGTGAAAGAACACCTGGAGAATCATGGGTTCGAAGTCTACGAGGTGGAGACCTCTCCCTATGCCAATCTACAGACCCGAGCAAATCAGTTGGCTGAACAGGTGGACCAAATATTGGAAAAAGCCTACCGCAGACGCGGACACCCAGTAAAACTCAACCTGATAGCCCACTCCATGGGCGGGCTGGACTGTCGGTTGCTGATATCAAACAATACCACCGGTGAAACCACTAGCGATGATTCCAGAGACTCTGTTAGGGGTTTTGGTTACGCAGATAAGGTCAATTCGCTAACCACCGTTGGATCACCCCACTGGGGAGTTCGGATTGCAGACCGTTTTTTAAGTGATATCCCCGGCCATGCCCAGGAAGCCTGGGCAACCATCCTCAACCTGGCCGGGAGTATCTATAACGATACAAGCCCGAACGAAAATGATCTCCGGCGGGCCACTTATTACCTGACCGAAAAGTTCTGCACTCAGTTCAACATCGATCATCCGGAGCCGGAGCCAAAGGGGGTAGAAGCGGGTGAGAGAGAGGGTATTATCTACAGAACCTTCGCTGGAATCACCAAGGAGATATTACCATTACCGCCAAAGCCAGATGTTGACGAGGTAGATGAAGTTGATCTCCCTCTGTGGCTAACATACAAAATATTGGCCAGCGATCCTATTGGGGAAAACCATATCAATGACGGCTTTGTTCCATTTTTCTCCGCTGTGTGGAAGCCGGAATATTATCTGGCCTACCAGGGAGATGCCCTGCCGGCCGATCACCTGAATCAAGTTGGTTATTCCTGTGGAATGGGAATAGATGACCAAAAGTTCGACCATCTTGATTTCTATCTCCATCTGGCCAATTTAGTCAACAGACAAAGAGAGGAGGAGGAGAGCCATGAATAGACTATTTTCAATTGCATTTGCTCTATGTATTTTTATTTTTCTTTTTCCGCTGATTGCCCTGAGCGATGACTGCCCCAGGGCTACGCCGATTATTACTGGTGATGTCGCCACCTGCGATGGAGTCATCCTGTCGGAAGCAAAGGTAAAGGAAAATTTGAACCTCAAAGCGTATGCGGGTGCGCTCCAGGAAAAACTGGCTGTCGAGAGTTCCCTGCGCAAACGGGAAAAACAGGCCTGCCGGGAGAAACTTAGATCTGCCGACCAGCAAATCAGCAAACTTCGCGAATTCCGGAAACGCCAGGAACCTCCCTGGTGGCAAACCGCCAAGTTCAACCGTTGGCTGGGTTTTGCCGGTGAGGTGGTGGTGAGTGTGGCGACAATTCAGGTTGTTAAATAATTGCCTCAACTGTCCAAACACGTTCAGCCAATACTTTTGTCGAAGCACCTAATTGCCAAATCCCAATACCTCTACCATAAGTCGCAACTACAATAATATCAAGAGATTGTGGCTACCCCTGCTCATCATGCCGACACTTGGCATGGTTCTTGTTGAAATGCCAGTGCATGATCAACACCTGTCCTTCACTAGATAACCGATATCAACCGGCAATTTACAAACCCAGGAGACCTGCCGAAACTGTCTTCTACCAAATCATTCAGGAAAACCTGGAGCAATATCTCCATACAGTCCGAGAGGAAACTCCAGATGATGACCCCATCCCCGGTTATGTGGAGAAGGAGTTCTTCAATTACCTGGACTGCGGATTATCTCCTGTATCACCAATCCTACTAAAAGTTTTTCAGGTAAATTCCAAATTTTCTCCAGCCATGGAATATATTTTTCAAGATGCTTCTCTTTATCACTAAAAAGTTCAGGTAATTTAGTTAGAAATTTGTCTGACTCTTGAATGTGAGGCAATCTAGTTCTAAGAAAATTGCGCAATTGTCTATATTCTTTAGTGGATGGAGTCTCGTCATCAAAGTAATCATTGATTATTCCTGACACGGCACAGAATAAATATTCGCTTCGTTGACTAAAAAAAGATTGCCCGCTTCGTTGGCTAATAAATGCCATAAATCCCCCTTCGTTTTCCGATAAAATTTATGTTGTAGTTATTACCAATATGTAGAGAACCCGCCTTTCCATAATACTCGATAACTTTTGCCCTGTTTCTTTGATTATCATAACTGGCCATTGATTTTTAACGGCCCGGTTAAAATAGACAGAGAGATATTTTTGATGAAATCCTGCCCTTAGTCCCAGATGACTGCGTGGTTTAATAAACCGAAGTCCAAAAATATTGTTGATAAGTCTGGCCTGGTTGCCATAAAATTCATAAAAGCAACCGACTTTGAAAAAAATCAAGTATTGGTGAAACCGTCTTAAGTAATGCTGATATTGGGAATAGAGATTGGCAAAGGGTCTTGTTTTGCCAAGTTTCAGTTTGATTTTATCGGAGGAAAAGTCAAACAGATAATGGAGAAATCGGTGCTCTGACAGTAGTTTGCTTTTTAGTTGATAGGCATCAGCATGCTTGAAGTGGCCGAAATAGGAGTTCAAAGTAGCCCTGAGTTGGTTGATGACAGGTTCATTGTTTTTTATCATGGTCATTTTACCAATTTTCTTGACCAGCATATGTTCAAATTGGCTTAATTTTGACTTCAGGTTGTTTACCACCCGCTTACGAACCAAGATATATCTCGGGCGGATAACATAGCCAAGGTGATCTATCCCCGATTTTACAGGTTGAATCCGGCACTTGTTCATATTCAGCGACAACTGCAGTTTTTCGGTTAGAAAATTCCCGATTGCTACCAGGCAATCCTGAAGTCTGTCCCTACTCTGGTGCAAAATAATGGCATCATCCACATACCTTGAATAAAACTTGCATTTGAGGCTATGTTTAACAAATTGGTCGAGTTGGTCCAGGTATAAATTGGCATAAAACTGGCTGGTCAAGTTACCGATAGGCAGGCCGGTTTTATTCTGGCGGCCGAACAGTGTTTTATGGGCGGGAATGATGTTCCACAGAGCGGGATCATCTTTGAAAATATAGTTTTGACAGCAGTCATGAAAAATTACCACTCTGGTGAGCCACAGCAGAAAATCATCTTTTAGTTTATCCGCCACCAGATTGAACAGTATCTCCTTATTGATGTTCATAAAAAAACCGCTAATGTCCAGGCTGAGATAATAGCCATTTTGCCGGCTGTTTTTGGTGACTTTTCTCATAAAGGATTGCAGCCTTTTCACTGCCAGGTGGATCCCCTTATTTTTGCGGCAGGAATAGGAGTCATAAATAAATTTTGGCTCCCAGATTCTTTCGTATTGTTCAAAGAGAAGATGGTGGACAATACGATCACGAAAATCAGCGGCAAAAACCTCACGCAGTTTGGGCTCTTTTACAATAAAGCAGACAGAACGGGATGGCTTGTATCTCCTTGAGGACAGTTCACGGCTCAGGGCGAGAATATTTTTTTCCAAATCAACCTCGTATTTCAATTGGTTGATGGTGTTTCTCTTGTTCCTCCGGCATATATAGTATACCCGGAGGAGATTCTCAAATGAATAATATTCTCTTTTTTCCACTTTCAGCGACGCAAGCAACGAACGTAGTTATTGTTGGTCTTATTGTTCCAATTCACGTTGCCATTGTTGAAATTCACGTTCCACGCGTTATTAGAATTGGACGCATAACCTGTCCACTTTCCTGGGCTTTGTATTATCGACAAAGCCTCTTGCACCGGTTGTCGATCCCTTGATAAAGGGT
>CAZTWC010000218.1:0-6600 GCA_964617105.1 uncultured Myxococcia bacterium | reverse complement strand
AGTCTATTTGGGAAGTTAATTCTATTTTCTCTTGCCATGAAGATCCAATTTTTTCATTTTAGAGCTGAGGGTATTGCGATTTATGCCCAGTAATTTTGCCGCTTTCAGTTGGTTGTGGCCAGTCTTCTCCAAAGCCAGCCGGATAAGCGGTCTTTCAAAATGGGGTTGAATCAAAGTATATAGACCCGATATCTCTTCCTGGTCATCCATCTGCCGAAAAAGGTGAAACAGTTTATTGTAGATAACCTCTTCCAGAGATTGGACATCGGTTTGCCTACTTTTCTGGTTATAGGCTACAAAAGGTGCAACCGCCGAAGTGTTTATTGTATCTTCCAGAGCTCTTTCGACCAATATGCGCATAAGGTGTTTCAATTCAAACACATTACCGGGCCAAGGATAGTCAGATAGCAACTTCCTGGCATTGGTGGTAAATTGCAAATTTGGTCGATGGTTGAGACGGGCAAAATGGGATAGAAAATAATCAGACATGGTCTGGATATCACCATGCCTTTCCCGTAGAGGAGGGAGGTTGATCAACAGGGGAGTCAAGGTCTCGCTTATAACCGGTGGTGACGGAAACCTGCCCACCGATTCATTGGGATCATTGCGGATAGTGAAAATCAGCCGGGGCATATTATTATCCCCCATTTGATGTTGATAAGAGTCGACAAAGTTAGTCAATAACTGCCTATCCACATTTAAAAAGTTCTTGATCATCACCGTGCTCAGGGATTTTTTACCGGCGAGTCTGATATTTCCCCACAATTCACTCCCAACATATTCAGATGGAGTAGCGGAAAGATTTACCACCAGGAAAGGACCTTTTGAGGTCAACTGTGAGTTGTAGTGAATATACTTGGCGATTAACTCTTTTCCCGTGCCCACCTCGCCTTGGATCAAAACCGGTTTGAGATTTTTTAGAGACCTTTCAACTTTGTCCATCATTGTTTTCATAGCCGGACTGGTGGTAAAAAGTTTCCAGTTTCGGGAAGAGGAGTCACTTTTGATGTTCTGGCTCTTTGCTACATCCGGTTTACGGTAATTGGCAACTTTTTGTAGCAACTTATTTATATCTTTCTCTTGTATAGGATGGGAAATTGTGTCGAAAAATAATTTATCAATAATTTTTTCGCTGCTTACTTTATTAGTCAGTATATCCTGCAATTCAGGTTGAGTTCCAATTACCACCAGGGGAGATTGAGGTAATAAATTGGAAATTGTGGTAACCACTGAAGCAAAGGAACCGTTTATTAATTTTCTCCGCAAAAACACCATTGAGTATTGATTGTTACTCATCTCCGCCAGGGCAGCCTGAGGATCGGTTATAGAAAACACCGCGCAATTGTGGGAGCGCAAAAAATTGAAGAGTAACTTTCTATTTTCAGCGTGATTATCAACAATTAAAACCTTATCTGGTAAATCCATCATTAACCTTTTTGTCAACCGGGCCTTAAAATACCGGGAATTCTTTCGTTCTTAACTCTATATTTTTAACTTAGTTGATTGATAACAAAATGGTCAAGGCAAAAAAATTGCTTATTGCCAATTGCCTGATAATATATTATTTTTAAAGAAAAAATTATTTCAGTTTTTTGGGAGCATAGTTATGAAAAAAATTTCTCTTCTAATTTCCCTTTTGTTTTTGGTGAGTTTAGCAATAAGCCAAATAAGTTGTTCCGGAACCCCTTTTAAAGAGCAGATTTTTTACCAGGGAGGGCCTAAAAATATCCGGGCAATAATTGTCTATCCCTTTCTTTTTATCGGTCAATTCAAGCCATATCAGAGTTATGAAAAAAGTATGGACCAGATAGCGGCTATTGAAGAGAATGGTAACTACCTGGTTATGGGACCTGAGGAGTATAAGAGTTTTCGTTACCTCACCTATGATGACACCAATATTTTTGCCACCAGTAACCTGTTCATTGTGCTCAGTGAATGGGGACTGAATCCAGAAGAGGTTTTATTGATAAAAGGCCTTTTGGACAGAAGAGTGGCCACTAGCAATGTTTCGAACACCATTTCAGGAAACATTTACACTGCCAACAAAATTAGCAAAGAGATCACCTATGTTTTAACCGTCCAACTGATCTACCCGAAAACCTCGGAAATACTAATCGAGGAGAGAGCGGAAATAAAATTTGATCCAATGGCCAGCCATCCTGATCATGATCCTTTTCCGCAAATAACCAAAATCAACAAACTGATGGTTAAAAGATTGACCGAAAAGGCTGAAGACCTGATGGTACTAAAAAAACGCAAATTGTGTTTAGGTTTCAAACCGGTTAATCTGCATACCAGGATATTTGACTACACCATTAAAGAAATGGCTCCCCTAAGAAAATCTTTGAAAGGCAAAAGCAAAGTGGAAATAATGACCTCCAAACTGCTGCGCTACCAATATTTTTACGGAAATATGGCGGATAAATATTTGTGGATCTTTGATACCGCCAAAAGCGGAGTGATGGTGCAAGAGATATTACCGGAAAACTCTTTGAAAAAACACTTAAAAAAGGGTGATATCATCCAAAAAGTCAACGGTGAACAGGTAGAAAGTGATTATCAGCTTATACGCAAAATCAACACAATTAAAAGCGAATCTCCGGTTAAACTCAATATTATCCGCCAGGGAAAAAACCATCTACTAGAACTCAATTTCCCCTATTGCCAGGATAGGTAGACAGGGAATTTTTCGGTTATTTATGAAATACATGTCGGGTTGACTTACGGCAATAATTTCTAATCAATCTTCGGCCAAATTCAAGACGCTCTCTTTCATTTTGACAAACAATTTCCCTTTGCCCCAAAACAATACTGTAGCAGTTATCATGGCAACGGCAAAAAAGGTCATACCCATGGCAAAACTTCCCACTGACAAAGTTGGAAAACCAGCCACAAAAGCCCCTGACATGCATCCACCACCGATTAGGGCCCCCAGGCTGAGAAAAATACCACTCATAAAATTCATCAACGAATGAAAAATCACCCCTTTTTGGAAAGCCTGTTGCCATAGGGGAGCAATCAAGAGCGGCTGGTAAGTATTGGAGATAAAAGCACTAATACCGGCACCGAAAAACATACCGCAAAACATCAAGGCGTCCCATATAGAAACGCCATATATATGAGCAGCATTCGACAAAGATAAACCAAAGATATTAAAAAAGTATTCGGACATAGACAAAACACCGCCCATTATAGCCAGATACTGTTTCTGAGCTGAGGCCGCCAGAATAATCAGGCCCGCCACAATACCGGTGGTCAGCCAACCCCACTCTTTTTTCCAGATGCTTTTTTCCATGTCTTTATGGCGATCATATTTTTTACCGGGATCGAGACGATCAACCAAAAACATCCCGCCCAGGAAAACCAGGCCAAAGATAAGGGCCAACACTCCGTAGTTAATGTTAAAAATTTGATGTAAGGTAAGATTTTCCGGACTGGAATAAAGACCCATTTTGACTAAGTGCGGGACCAGAAAGTTAAACAGCACCACCCCAATAAAAAGACCAAGCAGATTAAAAATTACCAGCCATTTCCCTGTGGCCACCCGGGCCACAGAACAGCCTGGTCACAAGCCAGACAAACCGATACCAACACCAAATAACCCTCCACCAATAAGATGGGCGAGTCCCAGGTAGGGATTGACTATCGGCTGAACAAAGTTAGAACCGGTAAGGTGAGCAAGGCCGTAGCCAATAGCAGCAATCGAGAGGGTGGTAAACATGAATTTCAGCGCTTTTAAATCTCGAAGCAGCAAAGTGCCAATAATTCGCGAATAGCGAGTCAATCCACTCCGGTGTAAAATAAAACCAAAAGCCAAGCCGGTTAAAAAACCACCCACACCTATAAACATAACGTTTTTATCTCCGAATCAAATATTTCATCATGGACAATTTGCCAATTTATAACACACAAAAGAAACATATTCAATAAAAACCATAAAAAATACATAAAAACCATACACATCAACAGAACATCACGGTCACTTTTTAACCAATATGGTCTCCAGGACCAAATTGATTTTCATAGTTTTCCTCCGCATGTTACATGTTAATAGTCTTACCTGTTTATCTTCTCTACCAGCACGAATGCCGGGCGGAAAATGTTGCTCAGGCGCCGGCCTTCCTCCGCTGTTTTTGCCAGTTTGATCTCCACCTTATCGGTTTTAATATGTCTGAGAATTTTCTCTTCTATTTGATTGTCTTCACTAATCAGCAACACCTCAGTCTTGTTACTGTTAACAAATTGGTAATAGGGGCATTTGTAGCACTCTCTTTTACAGGTACAGCCAGATTTGAACTCAATCCCAAGCTTGGCCAGATTAAAACATTTTTCAACCTTTAATTTGTGCACCGGACACTCTTGACATTGTTTATTGACTTGTCCTATGTTAGACAAATACTGCCAGCAATAAATCACCTGACCATCTGATGATTGTGACTGTTGATGATTTTTACCACTGCCGGTTTCAAGTAGTTGCTTCACACTGTCAAGTTTTATCCGGTAATGTCCTCCCAGAGTCTTAGTCGCCTGCAGACGTCCGCTCTTTATCCATTTGAGCACGGTATCCGATTTGACCGAGAGCAGCCTGCCCACTTCTCCAGTGGTTAGTATCTTTGCTTTCATGGATATCAAACAACCTTACTAATCAATAATGATGGATCTGCTGATCAAATCGTGGACACCGCCTACCTCGAGATCAAGACCATTATACTCCATAAGTTGGGTTAGTTGCCTTTTACAATTTGAACAGGCAGTTGATACAAATTTGGCTTTGGTGGCTTTTATCTGCTCCACCTTTTTCCGGCCGGAAATCTTCATCCTAAAATCTCTGATTGTATCCATGGCGGAAAGTCCGCCGCCGCCACCGCAACACCAATTTTCTGAACCATGAGGTTCCATCTCTCTGAAATCATTCACGCAGGCGTTGATGATCGTTCTCGGCTCATCCACTATTCCACAACTACGGCCAAAATTACAGGGGTCATGATAGGTCACCGGATAGTCTATTTTGCTCTTGTCGAATTTCAATTTTCCCTGTTTAACCAATCCCGCAGTATATTGCATGATGTTGTTAACTTCAAAAGGCAATTCCCCCCACCATTTTCCTTTTTCCATCATAAATTTCATAATTCGGTGGGCGTGCCCGCATTCGCCCATCATTAGGGTTTTCACTCCCATCTCTTTAGCAATATCAACATATAGTTTGTTGTCTTTTTTCATTGAAGCATCATCGCCAGTAAATAGCCCGTAATTGGCGCCATCAAACCCCTTTGAACTCATACTCCAGTCAACACCCATCAGATAAAAAACTTTAGCGGTTCCCATCACTGCTTCCGGATTAACCAATACATCGCCCGAAGGAGGCACGAAAAAAACATCGGCCTTCTCTTTATCGCAGGGAATGGGGATATCGATACCGGTCTCATCTTTCATCTCTTCCTCTAAAAACTTTATAGAATCGATGAAACCCGCGACAGTACAGCCATCGGTATTGCCGGTTTCCAACGACACTTCGATAACTTTAACCATCCTTTCCGGGGTTTTACCAATCTGGTCCATCATCTGTCTGGCTTTGCGTGTGATTACCGAATTGTCTATTCCCATCGGGCAATACGTAGCACACCTACGGCAGGCGGTACATTCATAAAACATCTTTACCCACTTCTCCACATCCTCATCTTTCCATTCATTGGCCTCAACGTATCCTTTTAATAATTTACCGGTGCTAGTGCAATAGTAACGATATAAACGTCTAACCATTTCAGAACGTTCGGCTGGATTATAAGCTTTGGTGTCGTTTCCATTATTTAGACTGGCGCCGTAATAGATCGGGCAAACTTCAGCACAGGTGCCGCATTTAGCGCAAATATCCATATAGGCCTTCAATGAGGTTGGTCCCTGGTCGATTGCCTTTACTGCTTTATTGATTTTCTCTTCATACATTTTTCTATGCTCCTTATCTGCAATGAACGCTTTTATTTTTGATTTTTTTTCTAGACAGTATCAATTTACCATCTATATTTTCTGCCTTGTCAACCCGGGATTGAAATCCCGTAATTCTTTTCTTTCTTAATGACGCTTTAAAAGCGGTTTGCTGAAAAAGATTCCGCCTAAATGAAGAATTTTACTAAAAGGGATATAGATCAATAAAATCTGGCCGCATAAGAAGTGCAGCATAAAGGCGCCATTTTGAATAGGTACTGGATTAAAGGTAAATAATCCCCAGAAATATTCCCTGGTAACATTCAGGTCAATATGCTCGAAAAAACGCATGGCATCACCGGTTAAAATAACCATTAAAATCAGGACCAGGGCGAAATAATCACCAGTGGAAGAGACCTCCCGGACCCGCCCTACAGTGATACGTCTGTGGATAAGGTAAAAAGTAGCCCCTAAAATAACCATACCGGCCAGACCACCGATGGCGCTTGAGAATGGGCCAAAGGCTTCATCAATACCAAGTTGAACCAACGGGAAGCCAGTAATCACCCGCACATGTCCAATGATGATTAATAGTAAAGTCCAATGAAATATCATTGAACCGATCCTGAAACCTTTGTCGACTTTTGATAAACTGGAAAAAAAGAATATTAATGAAAA
>CAZTWC010000217.1:0-6630 GCA_964617105.1 uncultured Myxococcia bacterium | reverse complement strand
TCTTGATAATATTTTTCGAAATCATCAGTTTCAAGCCGTGATTCATTTGGCCACCAACTATAAAAAATATCACCAAATTGATGAAATTGATTCCCTCTGTGCCGATAATATTGCTTTTCCCACCAGAGTTCTAGAAACAGCTATTGAATATGGGGTTAAAATTTTTCTCAATACCGGCACTTTTTTTGAGTATTCCAACTCGCAGGACCCAATTGATCCAGATAACTATCAGCAGGATTGTTTTAATTTATACGCTTTAACCAAATCCAGTTTTGAAAATATTCTTAAATCTTATGTACAAAAAAATAATTTTAAAGCAACAACTTTCAGGATATTTTCCCCCTTTGGCCCGGCAGATCAAGAGTATCGTCTGATCCCCTGGATCATAAAGAATGCTTTGGCCGGCAAACAGATCAATTTGTCTGAAGGATATCAAAAACTGGATTTTATTTATATATCTGACCTGGCTCAAGCCTATTTTAACTGTTTAAAGTTTATAGATAATTTTGAGGACAATTATAATGTCTTCAATCTTGGAAGCGGCCAGCCGCACAGTTTAAGAGATTTGGTATCATCAATTGAAAATTGCCTGGGAAAACCGGTAAATAAAGTATGGGGCCAAAAAGTTAAAAATGATTATGAAATTATCTATGCAGATATAAGTAAAAACCAGAATTTGTTGAAATGGCGTCCTCAGGTCACTTTTGATGAAGGGATTAGGCGGACGGTTCAATATTATAGTAATAAGGAAAAATAACTAATGGACAATAATATTCCGGGAGTAAAAGGTAAAAATATCACTGGAGTTGAGATACGGCCTTTAAAGAGAATTGCCGATGAGAGGGGCGCCATTCTTCATATGCTGCGAAAGGATGATCCCTGGTTTGATAAATTTGGAGAGATCTATTTTTCCACTGCCTATTCCGGAATTATTAAGGGATGGCATATCCACGATAAAATGACTCTTAATTATGCTGTGGTAAACGGTATGGTCAAAATGGTTTTATACGACGACCGCGATGGTTCCGGCACCAAAGGTAATTTGATGGAGATTTTTTTGGGTGAAGACAACTATCTTTTGGTAAAAGTTCCACCCCGAATTTGGAATGGTTTTAAAGCCATTGGCAATAAACCTGCCATGGTTGCCAATTGCGCGACTATTCCTCATGATCCTCAGGAGATCCATAGAAAAGATCCCTTTAGTCAAGATATTCCTTATGATTGGTCGCTGCAGCATGGATAAAATTATATTCCGGTTTTTGATATGCTGTTTTATTAGTGCCCAAATTAATAGGTGGAGAAACACACTGTGGATTTAACCAAGTTTTTTAAAAACAAAACTGTCTTTATAACTGGTCATACCGGCTTCAAAGGTTCCTGGCTATCTATATGGTTACGGGAGTTAGGAGCCCGGGTAGTAGGTTTTTCTTTGGAACAGCCTCCTTCAAATCCAAACAACTTTGAAGCCTCAAAATTAAGAGGCAGAATAATTGATCATCGTGGAGATATTAGAGACTTTTCCGCTTTGAAGACAATATTTGAAAAGTATTCTCCCCAAATTGTTTTTCATCTGGCTGCCCAGTCTCTGGTCCGTCCCTCCTATGATCAGCCCCGGGAAACCTTTGAGATCAATGTACAGGGAACGGTTAATATACTGGACCTGGTCAGGACCAGTAACTCGGTGGAAGCCTTGATCAATGTTACCAGTGACAAGTGTTACCAAAACCAGGAATGGACCTGGGGTTACCGAGAAAATGATCCTTTAGGCGGCAAAGACCCCTATAGCGGAAGCAAAGCCTGCGCAGAAATGGTATTCAACTCCTATGCTCACTCTTTTTTAAATAAAAATAACAAATTGGGAATCGCCTCAGTAAGAGCCGGAAATGTTATCGGCGGCGGTGATTGGGCTCAAGACAGACTGGTTCCCGATTGTATCAGGGCTCTTTCTTCGCAGCAAACTATCTATCTTAGATCTCCTCATGCCATAAGGCCCTGGCAATTTGTATTGGAACCTCTTTACGGTTATATATTGCTGGCGGCCAATCTATTGAAGTCTTCGGAGAAATTTTCCGGCGCCTGGAATTTTGGACCGGACCATGACAGTTGCCAGAGAGTGGAGGAAATTGTAGCAAAAGTGTGCAACTTGTGGGGTAAAGGTGAGTGGCAGGATATTTCCAATCCCCATGAACCAAAAACTGAAATGAAGTGCTTAAAACTGAACAGTGATAAAGCCTTATGTTACTTAAATTGGCGTTCTCAACTTGATATTGAACAGGCCCTTGAATTTACAACCCATTGGTATAACAAATTTTATTCAAAAAATCAGACTGATATGTATGATTTCTGTAAATCTCAAATAGAAAAATATATTAATATAGCAGGTAAATAGATGGATCAACGGGAAAAAAATATCCGGCAGCAGATCTTTGAGCAGATAAAAGAACTGTATCAGATTAAACACAAAAGAGCAGAATTTGTTCCGGGACAATCACCCATAAGTTATGCCGGCAGGGTCTTTGATGAAAAAGAGATTATCTCTTTGGTAGATTCCTCTCTTGATTTCTGGCTGACTGCTGGCCGTTACGCCAATCAGTTTGAACAGCAATTTGCCCGCTACCTGGGAGTTGAATACTGCCGGTTAACCAATTCTGGTTCCTCCGCCAACCTGCTGGCTTTATCCGCTTTAACTTCTCCCAAACTGGGAAAAAAACAGTTAAAACCAGGTGATGAAGTTATCACTGTTGCCTGCGCTTTCCCCACTACAGTCAACCCTATTATTCAGAATCAACTGGTTCCGGTTTTTGTGGATGTTGATCTGGAAACCTATAATATATCAATTGATGATTTGGAAAAGGCTGTCAGCCATAAAACCAAGGCCATCTTTTTGGCCCATACTTTGGGCAACCCCTTTAATTTGGACCAGGTCACTCAGTTAGTTGAAAAATATAATCTGTGGCTAATCGAGGATAACTGCGATGCCTTGGGTTCCACCTACAACAACCGGAAAACCGGCAGTTTTGGCCATATCAGCACTTACAGTTTTTTTCCTGCTCACCATATGACTATGGGCGAGGGCGGAGCAGTTGCCACCAATAATGAATTATTAAAAAAACTGCTTGAATCCTTTCGTGACTGGGGCAGAGACTGTTATTGCGAACCCGGCCATGACAACAGTTGCTCCAGAAGATTCGGCTGGCAACTGGGTTCTTTGCCCTTTGGGTACGACCATAAATATATCTATTCCCATATCGGTTATAATCTAAAAGTGACTGATATGCAGGCTGCCATTGGTGTAGAGCAGTTAAAAAAATTACCCGATTTTGTGAAAGCCCGAAAAAACAACTGGAAACTATTATATGAAGGCTTAAAAAAATATGAGGATATTTTTATCCTACCTAAGGCTACTGAAAATTCAGACCCCAGTTGGTTTGGTTTTATCCTTTCTATTAGAGACCCCAAAAACCAATCTTTAAATAAAAACCGGGTGGTTATGCATCTGGAAGATAAAAAAATCGCCACTAGAGCTCTTTTTACCGGAAATATTTTACGCCATCCAGCCTATGAAAATATTCAACACCGAATTTTTGGTTCTCTTAAAAATACCGATTATATTTTGCAAAACACCTTTTGGATTGGGGTCTATCCCGGTTTGGATCAATTGATGCTGCAGTATATCATTAAAAGTTTTGAAGAGTTGTTATAGATTTATATATTAAAGGTTCTAAAAGGGATTTTGAAATGGGACTCACCGAGATAGAAAAATATATCAACCAATACCGCCTGGCACCCCGGGATATAGACCTGGCGGCCAGATTCGTGCAGCAAAAAGTAGGCCGGAACACCATGTTAATTTATGGGGCGGGAAGTCATACTCAACTGCTGTTAAATAAATTTGAGCAGATAGGTTACTCCGCTGATATCATAGGGATAATCGATCAGCGGGTAGAGGGTAAATTTGCCGGTTACCCGGTTTTCAGGCCCCATCAGATCAAGAACAGTTTGGCAGATTTTGTGGTTCTATCTCACAATGAATATGAACACACCATGAAACAGGCCCTGGAAGAAACTGGTAATCAGATTCCGGTGATAGCCATCTACTCAGATCAGGATTTTTTAGAATTCTCGTTGAATAATACCCCTCTGGATATAGAGATAAAAACCCATCTGCCTAAAATATTGTTTGTCTCTCTGGAGAGGGAGATTGTCGACCAAGAGTTAACTAAGAAGTTACAAGAAAAATATTATTCCATTAAGGGTTATCTTAACCGGGAGGGGATCTTTGACGAACCGGGGTCTTTTAATCGGCAGGTTGATCTAAAACAGTCCTTTGCGCTGCTGTATAAATTGATAGAGCAGGTAAAACCTCAGTTGATCTATCTGCACGACCAGTACAGCCGGGGTAATTTTCTGGCCGCCTTTCTTAAGAGGCGCTATCCTGATATTAAGATAATAGGTGAGTATTACGATTTTCTTTGCTTCACTTTTGATGACCCTTATATCACCACCACCGAGTTGTATTACACCAATGAGGATGTTAAAAATATTCTCTGGGGCGAAGACAACTCCAGAAACCTGGATGGGGTGGTAGTAAAAGAGGGAGGTAAGCCGGTGGAGCGCTTTTTTGCCAACACCAATCTGCTCCATTTCGGTCATTACCTGCCCGCCTCTTTTAACCGATTTCAGTTATCCGAAGCAGAAAATAAAAGAAAAAACCTGGTTTACGCCGGAAATATCAACCGGGGGAGCAATTCATCCCTGCTCTTTGGAGATAACATTCTCATCGATCTATTTAATGAGTTAATTCAATACGATTTTAACATCCATATCTATATAAACATAGACTCTATCTCCCAAATCAAAGAGTATTACCCGGAATATTTCCAGTTAGCAAAAAAAACCGGAAAACTCTTTATCAACTCCCGTCTGCCTCTGGATCAATTGGTGGAAACCATAGCCAAATTCGATTACGGAATCCTGCTTATGAACTTTACTCCGGAGATAAAGGCGGCTAACCAGATACGGATCAAAACCACTTTTCCCTCAAAATTCTACACCTATCTGGCCGCTGGTCTTCCCATTCTATTTAATGATTTGGAGTTTGCTGGGGAATTTGTGGATAAATATAAAATAGGAAAAAAAATAAATCGTTTTAGCCAGATTGATCAGATCTCTTATCAGGAATATAATCAGTTGAAACAAAATATAAAAAAAGTACAGCCCCGCTTAAGTCTGGAGAAACAGCAGGAGCGATATTTAGATTTTATTGAAGGAATAATCGGGCAATGAAGCCTTTAACCAGTGACAACCATATGGAAAAACAACTATTTGTCCTGGGCAACATCCGTTCGGGTAAAACTCTGTTAGGCCGGGCTTTAAACATGCATCCAAGCATCTTAGTCCAGGTGGAGCCATTTTTTTTCTGGTTCAAATTTTGCGATTATTTATTTCATCGGGATATGCTTAAACAACCGGTTGAGTTTGGCTGGCCCATGCGTGCCTACAATTCCGATAAAGTTAAATTACTGTGCCAATCTCTGGCTGATATTGAGTTTTCACCCCAAGAGTTACTAAAATTAACCGTCAAAACCATAATGCAGAATGAATCGGAAGGCTCTGAAAGAGCGCCTGGAATAATCCCCCGGTTGAATGAGATGGAATATGCCGGAACCAGTGCTTTGCCTGTGTTGTCTTCACTGTTTCAATTATTAAAAAAATCCTATCACAAAGAGGGGGCACAATATTTGGGCATCACCGAAGCCTGGTGTGATCATTATATTTTGCCACTACTAGAAAATAGTGATTCATCTCGCTGTATACAGGTTATCCGCGATCCCAGAGCTATTATTGCCTCCCGTAATTCCTGTCATAATCTTATGGAAAAATATGGGGGCAAATATCCAATTTTGATGTTAATTGAACATTGGCGTTCTGCAGTGCATAACCATTTAATTTGCCAGGGGGATTCCAATTATCTGGCAGTAAAATATGAAGATATTGTTACCACTCCGGAGCACTCTTTTGAGCGAATTGTTTCTTTTCTGGATTTACCTTTTTCAGAAAGTATGCTGCAGACTCATAAATATATAGATGGACTCAATAAGCCTTGGCGTCAAAATACCAGTTTTGCCCAAAAAAAAGGATTCTCAACTGCATCTATTGATAAATGGCAGCAGGTTTTAACAGATGAAGAGATAGGTCTTATTGAATTTCTGTGCCAAAAAGAGATGGAGTATCTGGGATATAAAATAAGCCAACCTCAATACAACTTAAATGACGCTTCCAATTTTTATGAAGACAAGGAAAAGTTTGTCCCCTGGCTTCGGCCTTTTAACCTTGAAGTTACCAGCGAAAATATCAAGTCAGAATCTTTTTTAACTAAATCAGGAGCACTGTAAATGAAATATAATTTTAATGATACATTATCCAAACTGAAAAAGTTGATGATTAATGAAGAGAAATATCATGAAATAACTCTTCGAATAGAAATAACCAGGTTTATTTATTGGCAACTTCATGTTTTACTGGCTCTAGGTTTTATATTTTATTACAAAATCGGCCAATGGCTTTCAACCCTGCTTAAGCGTAAAACGTTAGAAGAAAATCACAGACATCAGATATTTTCAAAAAAAT
>CAZTWC010000216.1:0-6642 GCA_964617105.1 uncultured Myxococcia bacterium | reverse complement strand
AACTGGTCAAGCAACATCTGTCCTTGAACCAGACACTAAAAATCAGCAACGGCATTTAGTCAATCACTGACTTAAAGTTAAAATTTTTGCCATAATTTGTCTGTTAACCAATGTCCTTCCAGAAATTCACATGGTGTTGAAGTGAATTCTTGGACGGGCACTAACTAAACTTCTGGTGCTAATTGAATTTTAAAAATCTGCAGATATTTTTAAATCGAAATAAGTGAATTATTGTCACCTTTTCTAAAATCAAGTATACTCTGACTAGATAATCAAGTCAAAAAAATGGATCGAATATTTAATAATGCCATCAAATCACTCATTAAAAATCAAATATAGTTCGGGCCTGCATATTAGCGATACAATTTTATGGTTGGATACCCACCACAAAGGCGATCTTTGTTTTTTATCCCATCAGCATTTCACTAAAAAACTGAAGGGGAATAGAATACTAACTACCAGTATGACTTTACAGTTAAGCGGAAAACCTTCATCTTATTACCAAAGCCATCTGACCGCCTCATATTTTCGCCCTTTCAACCTGGGCTCCTATGCTGTGGAACTATTCCCTGCCGGCCATATACCTGGTTCGGCCCAATTAAACTTTTCTCAAAATGAGCAAACCCTTTTATATACCGGCCATCTTAATTTATCCCCTTCTCCAACTTGTAAGCCTGGGCATATCCCCAAACAAGTGGACATTCTTATCCTCGACTCTACAAATGGTTCTTCAAAACTTAAAATTGGCCAGGGAAATGATATTTACCGTCACATCAAACAGGCAGTTGAAAAACTTCAACGCGCCGGAAAATATCCCATAATATTATCTGATCGGTTGGGAATAAGTCAAAATATTATCAAAGCATGGCAAGAATTCGATTTTACCTTTAGCCTGCATCCGTCTATTTATAAATATTGTAGAGCCTATCAAAAAGCAGGTATTCCTCTTAAAAATATCAAACGGTTAAACTATTCTGATCCCTTTAAAGGCCCATTACAACAACTATCCATTATACCCGCCGATTTACTAACTTCTCCCATATTACAAAAAGCAAAAAATATTGGCACCATCCTGGTGACAGAACCCCAGAATCCTCTTTTTCAACCAAATAATAGTACCTTTGATTACCAGTTTTCTCTCTCATTACATACTGGATACAAAGATTTACTTAAATATATCGATCAAGTCCGCCCAAAAAAGGTTTACACTTTCTCCACCCTGGCCACCGAATTTTCAACCATAATAAAGAAAAAATTTAATATTGACTCATCGCCTCTACAAAAACCTGTCCAACTTCAATTACCTAATTTAGTTCCTTCCTCTGCCTAAAAAAGGAAGTATTAATCCTCTTATTTGACACCTATTATTTTAAGTGATAAATTTAATGTAATGGGTGCAAAATTGACAATAAAAAATATGGTGGAAAAACCCGGAATTTTAAAAAAAACTGGACAAATTTTTCTCTGCGCATTAATTTCTCTGGCTAGCAGTTTATTTTTGCTGGGCACTATTCTATATATCTATTTTGCCAATCAATTACCCCCTCTATCCTCCCTGGCACAATTTAAGCCTAAATTAACCACTAAAGTATTAGATAAAGACTTACAAACCATTGCTGAATTCGCTATTGAGGATCGGGTGCTCATGCCCCTAACTAAAATTCCCCCAAAAGTTATACAAGCCTTTATTGCCGCTGAAGATAGTCGTTTTTTTCAACATTCTGGCATCAATCTATGGGGAATTCTCCGCGCTGTAATTAAAAATATTCAGGCCGGTTCTATTGTCCAGGGAGGCAGTTCTATTACCCAGCAGGTGGCTAAAACATTCTTGAGTCCCAGGCGAACCTTTTCTAGAAAAATAAAAGAAGCCATATTGGCCAGAAGAATTGAAAAAAATCTCTCCAAAAAAGATATTCTCTTTCTTTATCTCAATCAAATTTACCTGGGACACGGTGCCTACGGTATAGCCCGGGCAGCAGTGCGGTATTTCAGTAAAAATTTAGCCCAGTTAGATTTGGCCGAAATCTCCCTGTTAGCGGGATTACCCAGAGCCCCCACCTCCTATTCCCCTTTTAACAATCGCCAGAAGGCCAGGGAAAGACAACTCTATGTTTTAACCCGCATGCTGGAAGAAAAATACATATCCCCAGATGAATATAGCATTGCCAAAACCAAAGGTATAAAGTTAAAGCCAGATATAAACCGCTTTAGAACTATGGCTCCCTATTTCAGCGAAACAGTGCGTCGCTACATAGCAGAAACTTATGGGGAAAAACTCCTGTATGAAGGCGGCCTGACGGTTTATACCACTCTGGATATGGAAAAACAAAAATTTGCTCAAAAAGCCCTCCAACAGGGAATCTTGCAGTTGGATAAAAGGCAAGGATACAGAGGTCCCCTGGCATCTATTCCAAACATTCCGGGCCAGCAGAAAAACTTTATTGATCTGCTGAAAAAAGTTAACCCCAAGAAGCCTATAAAGTCAAAATACCTTTTCGGCTTGGTAAAAAACGTTAAAATTAGATATGCCCTGGTAACGGTTGGGCATTATGAGGGAAATTTACCCTTAGCCGGTATGTGGTGGGCCCGCCCGGTAAACCCGGAGTTGCACTTTGAGGGTTCCCGGATCCGCGATGTAACCAGGGTATTAAAAAAAGGTGATGTTATTTTAGTTTCTTTAACTGATAACGCCGATCTAAAAAAAAACAGCCTGCCTGAATACCACCGGATAATCCCGAAAACTTCAAAAAGATCGCGGCTATTTAAATTAGAGCAAGAACCAGGAGTTCAAGGTGCTCTCCTCTCCTTTGATCCACATACTAGTAAAATCAAGGCCATGGTGGGCGGCTATAACTTTGAAAAAAGTGAGTTTAACCGGGCAACCCAGGCCTGTCGCCAACCAGGCAGTGCCATGAAACCGATAATTTACGCCGCTGCACTTCAGCATACGGATTTAACTCCTACCTCAATTATAGTGGATTCTCCGATTATATACGATGATCCAGAAAACAAACACCGTTGGACCCCTTCTAATTACGGCCATCAATTTGCCGGTGAAGTTTTTCTCCGGGATGCGCTAATTAACTCTATGAACATTCCCTCCATAAAAGTTCTACAAAAAGTAACTATCCCCACTGCTGTCAAATTTGCCCACAAACTGGGAATAACCAGCAAACTAAACGCCGATCTATCGCTGGCTCTTGGCTCTTCCTGTCTGACCTTGTGGGAATTAGCCCGGGTTTATGGGGTATTTAATCAGTTAGGCAAAGATATCTCCTTACATTTTATCGAAAAAATAGTTGGCCCGCAGGGAAAAGTATTAGAAAACAACCTACATTTCAACAACTTCAGATTAACTGCTGCCGAAAAAATTGGGAACCTATATAAAGAAATCCAGTCAAAAAGACCGCAACTTATGGATGAAAATATAGCCTATTTGACTACTCATCTCCTGGAAGGCGTAGCTACTGTTGGAACCGGAGCCCGCTCCAATAGTATCGGCAAACCGGTGGCAGGCAAAACAGGTACCACCAACGATTCTTTTGATGCCTGGTTTATGGGCTTTACCAAAGACCTGGTCACCGGAGTATGGACCGGGTATGACATCTATCAAATCCCCTTAAGTCGCTACGAAACTGGTGCTCGGGCTGCTTTACCCATTTGGATCGACTATATGGGCAACAGTTTACAAAATAAACCCCAGGATAAAATCAAACCACCGGAAGGGGTAATAATGACCAGAATCGATCCAAAGACAGGGCTATTGGCATTACCAGAGTCTGAAGAATACGTGGTAGAGGCTTTTGTGAAAGGTTCGGAGCCGGTAGAATATACCTTTCAAAAGAGCACTCCAGAGCCGGACCAATTTTTCAAAATGGGCACTGTTTACTAAAACAAAATTGACACTGCTAAAAATTATATGTCTGATAAAAAATCAATCCTGGTTAACCTGTCCTTGACCAGAAATATTGTTGACGCTATAGATGAACTCAGTCAAGCCTTGCCCATAGACTTTATTAACAACAGTTGTCCCCAAAAAACAGTTAAATATTTAAAACAATGGGGTAAAGATGGAATTATAATCGTAGATTCAACTACCATCGATAAATTAGCCGATAAAATTGTCCAGTACGACGAAAAGCCTAAGGTTATTTTAGTTTATCAGACTTCCTTTGAAAATATTATCGCGATTTTATCTAAGTTTAAATTTATCCAACACGTTATTGGAATTCAGGCAGATCACCTACCCTGCCAAATGTTGATGAAAAACACTTTGGCAAAACTTTGCTATAAAAATGTTTTTGGTATTGATAAATATTTATCACCCAATTTTACCTTTCATCAAAATTATATTCTCGACTCCATAAATCGTTACGATGAGACAAAAAAAATTGAGAGCAAACTTCGGCGTCTGAGTAGAAGCAGAGCCCTGGGCCGATTCATTTTTGATGCGCTGGATGAACTGCTGATGAATGCGCTGTATGACGCTCACCCAATTTACTGTGACCAAGACCGAACCGAAGGTGTTCTCCTGACAGAAGATGAGAAACTTTCACTCCAATGGGGATATGACCAACAATTTTTCGCTGTTTCCATAACTGATCCTCACGGTTCTTTAAATTGGTACACAGTTGTCAAATATTTGTACAAATGCTATATCCACAGGAATTCAATGATCGATTATACTACTGCTGGTGCCGGAGTTGGTCTATATAAAATCAGCAAATCACTCAATAGTCTAATCTTTAACGTATCTCCGGGAAAACAAACCGAGGCTGTCGGGATAATTGATTACACTTTAAAGACTCGTGATTTTAAGTATTACAATCGAAATTTCCACTTCTTTGATCAACTATAATATAATATGGGGATGGTTTTCCCTTTAATTTAACTCTTCATGCATATTCAAATACCTAATACTCCAGGCTTCATCGCCTCCTCGATTTTATTGCCGGAGATAAAACTCTTTCACCACGGAGCAATTCTGGGCGTGACCGGCTCGTGCCATCGTTTGGTGTACGGTAATACTCAATTGCTGGTGGACTGTGGATCCGGAAAAAATCACCTCAATTTAGAACCGTTTCCTTTTAAACCTCAAGAAATCGACTGGCTGATTTTGACCCACGCCCACATTGACCATATCGGGCGAACTCCTCAACTCTTTAGCGAAAATTTCCGGGGAAAAATCCTGTGCAGCCAACCCACCAGGGCGCTATTGTTTCCTATGCTGCAGGATAGTTTGAAACATTCAAAGTTGCTGAAGCGTTCAAAACAGAACCATAAATGGAAAACAAAACTTGCCGCAGCCCTTAAAAATGCTCAAATCTGCCAGTATGGAGAGTGGATCTCCCTTAATAGCAATATGGAGGTGCAATTTCGCCGCGCCGGCCATATTTTGGGCTCTGCCTATATAAATTTACGCCTTAAAAAGATGAACAAAAAACCGGTTCGAATCACTTTTTCTGGAGATCTTGGTGCCTCGCGCAGCCCACTTTTACCATCGCCTGACCGGCCTTATGGTTGCGATTTGTTAATTTTGGAGTCCACTTACGGCAACCGAAACCACCGGGGTAAAAAAAACCGTACAGATACTCTGGAAAAGGTGTTGACGCATGCCATAAATGACAATGGCAGAGTAATTATACCCGCCTTTTCGCTTGGACGTACTCAGGAAATTCTGTATGAATTGAAAGTTATATGTGACCGAAATAATAAATTTAGATCGATTCCAGTGGTGTTGGACAGTCCCCTGGGGCAGACAATCACAGAACATTACCAAAATTTAGTAAGGTATTGGAAAAAAGAAGCCAAAAAATCTCTGGTACAAGGTAAAGACCCTTTTGATTTTGAAAGTCTCTACACAGCATTGAGTTTTCGTTCCCACCAGGCCGCTATGAATTTACCTGGACCGGCAATAATTATCGCCGGCAGTGGAATGTGTACTGGTGGGAGGATATTGGATCACCTGGAAAAAGATCTGCCTGATGAGCGCAATGATATTATTTTTGTAGGTTATCAGGCCAAAGGCACCCTGGGAAAAGAGATTCAGCGCTGTGCCGGCAAAAATAACAGATCAGTTAGGATAAAAAACCGCCTGGTAAAGGTTAATGCCGGGATCCACACTTTATCCGGTTACTCGGCTCATGCAGATTCACGAGGGCTCATAAACTGGGTAAAGAGGATGAAACGGCAACCCAAAGAAATTCGCCTGGTTCATGGTGAATATAAAGCCAAGCAGGCGCTTAAAGAAGCCTTACTAAAATACTATAGCAACTATTAAATAAAATTAGCGATCAGTAGCCCGACGATTAACACTTTTTAATGATATCGATAAAATTTATTAAGAACTGCTAGAAGAGTTATGAGAGTAGTGCAGATGCAAGGCGCTAGCAGCAATTTAACCACAGGCGTATAACTAATACGTTGAGGATTAAATTGCTGCTGGCAACGCCGCAAATGCGCTGCTCTCATAACTCTGGCAAAAAAAAAGGAGCATCTAAAAGATACTCCTTTTTTTATAAATCCTGGCAATGACCTACTCTCCCACACAGCTACCCATGCAGTACCATCGGCGCTATAGGGCTTAACTTCCGAGTTCGAAATGGGATCGGGTGTTTCCCTTTTGCTAAAATCACCAGAAAA
>CAZTWC010000215.1:0-6680 GCA_964617105.1 uncultured Myxococcia bacterium | reverse complement strand
TGAATTAAAAGGAAAAAAGTTGAATATTACTCAATCTAAAGAATTGCTGCGCATGGCTGCTCAACTGCGTCATGACATTATTACTATGAACTGTTTTGCCGGTTCAGGACATCCGGGCGGTTCTCTCTCTGCGGTGGAGTTAGTTACTTATCTGTTCTGGAAAGAGATGAACTATAACATTAATAACTATAAAGACCAAAAACGGGATCGATTTATCCTATCCAAAGGACACTCTTGTCTGGTGCTCTATGCCGCTTTAGCCAGAAAAGGGATTTTTGACCCAAAGGAATATAAGGGACTGCGCCAGATTGACAGTATGCTGCAGGGACATCCGGATCGGGTAAAAACTCCAGGGATAGAGTTCAATTCAGGATCTTTGGGTCAGGGCTTTTCTTTTGCTCTGGGCTGTGCCTTAGGAGCAAAGCGAGGAGATAATAAATTCCGGGTTTACACCGTATTAGGGGATGGGGAGTTAAACGAGGGGCAGATCTGGGAGGGGTTGATGTTTGGCGCCTTTTACCAACTAGATAATCTGGTGGCCATGGTGGATTACAATAAATTTCAAAGTGATGATCTAAATTCGAATGTAACTGCTTTGGAGCCTTTAAAAGACAAATTCCAATCTTTTGGCTGGTTTTTTCAGGAGATTGATGGTCACAATTTTGAGCAGATTGACCATGCTCTTGCTCAGGCCAGAAACACTAAGGGGAAACCCTCGATTATTTTGGCTCACACCACCAAAGGGAAAGGTATCTCCTTTATGGAAAATGTCCCCAAGTGGCACGGCAGTTTAGCCCCTCAGGGGGAGGAGAAAGAGCGGGCTTTGCAGGAGTGTAGTAATAGATTGGAGCATTTGGCAAAATAAGCAACGGGGTTAAATTAAATGGACAATATGCGCGATGCCTTTGGTAGAGCTTTGGTGGAGTTGGGTAAGGTAAGAGAGGATTTTGTGGTGCTTGATGCCGATGTAGCTGGCGGAACCGGCACTTACCATTTCCGGGAAACTTTTCCGGATCGGTTTATCCAGTGTGGAATTGCCGAGCAGAATATGTTTTCCATGGCCGCCGGACTCTCCACCACCGGAGTGATTCCCGTAGTTACCTGCTACGCGGTTTTTGCCTCTATGAGAGCTATTGAACAGGCCCGCAACTCCATCGCCTATCCAGAGTTTAATGTTAAAATCGCTGCCAGCCATTTGGGGCTGGATGTAGGACCCGATGGAGCCACCCACCAATCAGTGGAGGATATGGCCTTTTTTCGGGCTATACCCAATTTCAAAGTGGCTTCTCCCGCTGATCCCAATGAACTTAACTCCACCTTATCTGCGGTTCTTGATACTCCCGGTCCGGTTTATCTGCGTACCGGCCGCAGCCCTTTACCCACTTTTTTAGAACCTGGAACTAAATTTCAATTTGGCCGGAGTCATATTCTAGCGGAAGGGGATGATGCCGCTATTATGGCTGTTGGCGTTATGGTTCACCGGGCTTTGGAAACTGCCCAATTGCTTAAAGAAAAAGGGATCTCAGTTAGAGTGGTAAACCTCTCATCCATAAAACCTCTGGATATTGATCTTATTGTCCAGAGCGCCCAGAAAACCGGACTGATTGTTACTGCCGAAGATCACAATATTATTGGCGGACTGGGCAGTGCCGTGGCCGAGGTTCTGGCCCTCAACCATCCCTGTCCCATGGTCATGATGGGTATTCAGGACTGCTTTGGCGAATCTGGTGAACCCCAAGACTTGGCCGTCAAATACCAACTTACCTCTCAAGATATTGCCAATAGGGTGATGGCTAAGCTATAACCTGTCAATATTTAGTCAGTGAATGTTTTTTTGTTGACAGTTTATAAATTCTCCTCTATTCTTTTAAAATATATTAAAAATGCATCCTTGGGGAAGGAAGTAGGCAATATATGCCTAACCGCATTGAAAAACAAGACTTTTCTGCAATAAAATATCTTTATACACTCTGGTTCTGCCAGGATCAGGCAAATCACTCTCTATTCAGTAATTTAATAAACAAGAAGTCGTCTTCTGGTATATCAAACACTCTAAAAACCGCTATATTAAAGGCTAAAACAGTCTCCAACCCCATTTTTGCATTACTATAATTTTAAAAAGTTATAAAAAAGTGCTTTTTAATTGTTTTGTTGGCACGAAAATTTCATATAACTTAATAAGGGTTAACTTATTATTGCTGAGGTTTAAATAAACTCAGACAATTTAAACGGAAAATAAGGATAAAAAAGGAATGAACCATATCAACTATAATGAGATCGAATTTTTTCAGCCCTCACCTCTGTTCCGGGGACTTTTAATTCTTATTGAGATTGAAAAAGATGCCAGCATAACTCAAAAAAGACTTAGCAATAAAGTTGGCTTAACTTCATCCATGATCAACAACTATTTAAAAGATTTTGTTCATGAGGGAATTGTTGAGTACCGGGGAGAAACCCGTCGTCAAACCACCTATTTTCTTACCCCAAAAGGTAAGCAGCAGATGGAAAATCTGCTTAAAAGATATCTGCAAGAAACTGTGGGACTGTTTAAAAAAGGAAAAGAGATCTTTGTGGATAAGATCCGCCACATTGCCGATTCGGGAATAAAAAGAGTTATTTTGTTTGGCGCCTTAGATACTGGTGAGATCCTGTTCACTGCCTGTCAGGCTCTGGGATTAAACATAATCGGTATTGTTGACAGTGATACCAAAAAACATGGAAAAGAATTTTTTGGCCGGACCATTTTGGCTCCCGGCCAGATTAAATTTTTAGATCCAGATGCTGTTATTATCACTTCTCTGGGACACGGTGAAGAGATGTATAAATCGATTAAGCATCTGGAAGAGGTGGGAGTTAAGATCATTAAACTGATCTAGATCCCTGGAGGTTCCGGAAGGGAAGGCCGGAACGGGTTACAGTGGTGTTAAGGAGGACACAGCCATAGTGGAGGAATAGAATGGGAATTGGTCATGAGGGTAATGAGTTCAGGAAAGGAACCGAAACAGGAATCAGGGGAACTCATAGGTGTCCTGATAATTACACAGTGGAAGGGATCAGAGGATAAAAATTAAATATTCTGGTTCTGGATGGGGGTAGAGGAAAAATCGGGAAGGAGTTAGTGAGAGGGTAGGGGAACATCTGTTTTTACCATCGGGTTTAGGCATAAAAAACTCGAAATGGCGGAGCTATGGACTGAAATCGATTGACAAGGAAAATAAACGGTGGTATTTTCCTTGTGATAAGGAAAATAAACGCGATTGGTCTTTGGGATGAATGAATCTTTAAAAAGAATAATAAAAGACTTTCACAATAATGATTTGCCCAAGGTAATAAAAAGGCAAGTTGATATACCCATAAATTTGGAAAAAGTCATTACTGTGATCGGCCCAAGAAGGGCTGGAAAAACTTATTGTCTCTATCAATTGATTTCAACTTTGCTGCAGAATGGAGTTTTAAAAGACAAGATTGTCTATATCAATTTTGAAGATGAACGCCTGAATTTTACCAATAATTATGACAGTATTCTAGAAGCCTATCTCCAACTGTATCCAGAACAAAATTTAAATGATGTTTATTTTTTCTTTGATGAGATACAGGAATTGAGTAATTGGGAAAAGTTTATCCGTAGAATTTACGACAACATCAGCAAAAAAATATTTCTTACTGGCTCAAATGCCAAGATGCTATCAAAAGAGATAGCAACATCTCTACGGGGGCGTAGCATATCATTTGAAATTATGCCTCTCTCTTTTGAAGAATACTTGAATTTCGGTAATATTAGCGTAGAAGACAGATTTTCACTAAAGAATAGTAGTTTAATAAAAAAACATTATAATTGTTATCTGGAATGGGGTGGATATCCGGAATTGGTTAAAGTTGAACCGCGATATAAAGTTAAGATATTACAAGAGTATTTTCAAGTAATGCTTTACAGGGATCTGGTTGAACGCTACAAAATAAACGATTTATCCCAGGTAAAATATTTTATTAAACGTCTGATTGGCTCTTTCACTAAAGAATTCTCCATCAATAAACTTTATAATGATTTAAAATCTCGAGGGATATCAACCAGTAAAGATAATTTATACAAAACCGTTGAACAAATTTTTTCGGTTTATTTGCTGGCCAATGTTGAAAAATATGACCCATCTGTTACCAGAAGAGAGATGAGCAATAAAAAAGTTTATTTGTTTGACAATGGTTTAATCTCGGCTAACCAGTTTATTTCCAACCAAGACAGAGGAAAACTATTGGAAAATATGATTTTCAACCATCTGCGTAGAGAAACAGAGGATATTTTCTTTTCGAAAAATCGATGGGAATGTGATTTTCTTGCTTTTTATCCATTAAAAGTAAAAGCCATCCAAGTAACTCAAAAACTTTCTAAAGCAAATCTAAAAAGGGAGATTAAAGGTCTTGAGAGTGCCAAAAAAATTGTTCCCAAGGCTCAATGCTTAATTATTGTGGAAGATAAATCATTGAATATTCAAATCCCGGATTGGATTGAGACTATCAATGTTCTAGATTGGCTGCTTGACTGAAAATATTTAAATTTAATTTTCTTTTTTAGCCGACCTAAACTTAAATTTCTTTTTTTTTGAGGATATAAGTGTTTGACCGAAATAAATTAAAAATAAAACCGCTTTCAGAGCGGGTACACGATGAAAAAATAAAGACTTTGGATGAGTGGAAAAAATCGGACATTAATTTTCAACATCCGCACCTTCCAACTATTGCCCAAAAAATCAAACAGGCTAAGGATAATGGCCGTCCAATTGTACTGATGATGGGAGCCCACGTAATCCGCAAAGGTCTGTCTCCTTTGATTATCGATTTGATGGAAAAAGGATATATCACCCATGTGGCCACTAATGGCGCATCGGCTATCCATGATTATGAATTTTCCCTCATCGGCGCCACTGCCGAAAGTGTGCCCCGTTATATCAAAGAGGGTCAATTTGGTCTTTGGGAAGAAACCGGCCAGATAAACGATATAATCAACCTTTCCTATGTGCAAAATACCGCCAACGGTTTTGGTACTGCAGTAGGCCGGGCTATTATGCTGGGTGATTTTCCTAACCAGGAGATCAGCCTATTTGCCGCTGCCTACAATCTGGGTAAGCCGGTGACTGTGCATGTTGGTATCGGGTACGACATCATCCACCAACACCCCAACTGCGACGGCGCTGCTATTGGAGATGCATCCTACTCAGATTTTCTTACCTTTGCCGGTGTCATCCAAAATCTGGAGGGGGGCGTTTTGCTGAATTTCGGTTCCGCAGTAATGGGTCCAGAAGTCTATCTCAAGGCTCTAGCCATGGCCCGCAACCTGGCCCATCAACAGGGAAAAGAGATCCGCCACTTTACCACCGCTGTATTTGACCTGGCTGATATTGGTGACGACACCTCCACTGAGCAGCCCAAAGACACCCCCACCTACTATTTTCGCCCCTACAAAACCATGCTGGTCCGGACCGTGGCCGACGGTGGCCAGAGTTTTTACGTAAGGGGCAACCATGCTGAGACCCTGCCGGGATTGTATAATCAAATTATAGAAATAGACAACTGAGTTTAGAGGAAAACAAGATTTAATGCATCGTTTTTATTCAGATATTGAGCAATGTTTTTGGAAATTCGATTGCTCTTGCAAACTTATTTTTACCGACTTTTTAGCGGATAAAATTGTTGGCATTATAGAAAAATTTGGTAAACGCGTTGGTATAGTAACTGACCATGGGGTGGAAAAATTAAATTATTATACAAATATTCACAAAAATCTTAAAGACCTGTGCCAGGCAGAGGGTCACATAAAATATGAATCTGATTTAGAGTCAATCCAGGCGGCAATCAAGAATTTTAAAAAAGTAAAAATCGATGTCATCCTGGCTATTGGTGGTGGCAGTGTTTTAGATGCAGCTAAAATTATAAGGACATCTCTTTGTTCAGGAGTAGCGCCCAGTAATTTAGGCCAATTAGACCCTAATTTCATTAACAATATTAAACTTGTTACAGTGCCAACCACTTTTGGCACTGGTTCTGAAGTCAATTTATACGCTCATATTAATGATCTTGAAGCAAAAACCAAAATGGCCATCAAAAGAGGCTTTCTCCTGCCTGACCTGGCATTGGTTGATTCCCAGGTAAGCATGGAGACTCCGGCAGATAAAAAACGGATCTTTGCTGTGGATGCTTTTGTCCATGCTTTGGAGGCTTTTACTTTAAAACGGGAAAGATCTCCAATCATTGATATTATCCTGGAAAAGTCGCTGCAACTAATGGTGGACAATTTTATAGACTATTTGCAAAACCAACCTCTGGCAGGAAAAAACATTTGCCTCTCTTCTGTTTTGGCTGGTTATGGTTTAAACAACAGTAGGACTGGTTTAATCCATAGTCTGGCAGTTCCCTTTGCTTCAATGTTTAATCTGCCCCATACACTCTCTTTAATACCTTTCATAAAGCCGGTATTTCTCTTTAATCAACCATATCTGCAACCAAACTTTTCAATATTGTCAAAAATTAGCGATTTTATCAGTGTAATTACCGGTGATTTACAATCAAATCTGGATAATGCCATTAATAAAATCTCTTTTGATGATAACAAATTCAACCAATTATCTAATCAGGTCATGGCCGATACAGTTCTGTTAAAAGAGAATCCAGTCCCATTAGATATTGCG
>CAZTWC010000214.1:0-6693 GCA_964617105.1 uncultured Myxococcia bacterium | reverse complement strand
GATAACTTATAGAAAAATCAACACTAAAACGGGGATGAAGTGGTATCCCCTCGATTTGGTCGGCAGCATGAGCGGCTATAACACCCAGGCCGAAGATAAAATTTTTCCGGGGTTTGGATTTGACTCCCAGGGCCAGCCGGTGGATGGTGCGGGAGAAAAAATTGGAATCTTCGGAAGATAAGTTAGCGTTTCTGAACCTCCTATCTGGGATAGAGTAAGGAAATACCAGGGAATATTCGGCAAAAGGGGTAAAATCGGGAAAAAAGTATTCAGCCCCCAGGGCAAAATTAAACTGGTGATATAACCAGCGGTTAAAGGCAAACTGGTCTATGGGATTTAAATTTTTATTGGTCAGACATTTACGGTTATCAAAATGAAATCCAGCCATAAAGTGAGTGGTAATAGGCTGGTTAACCAGTTGTTGCATCTCCCACCTGGTCAACATATTAAGCAGAAAGGAGGTGGAGGATAGGTCGAAAAAAAGGGAGTTTATACCAGAAAACAGTTGTATTCCGGCATCAAATCCGATAGTGACCGTATCTCTCAAGGGATGAGCATACTTAAGTCCCATATCCAGGTCGCCTATATTTTGGATAAAAGCGGCACTGCCTTTTTCCAGGGCTTTGGAGTTGGTAGAGGACATACCGGCTAAGTTAAACCAGGTTTGGAGATGTTTAAAGGGGCTGGTGGTTAAAGAGAGAGTTTGTTTAAATCGACGCTGAATACCAGAACTGATAAATGAGTCCTGAGAAAAGTAATTAAATTGCAAGGTTAAAAAGTATTTATTATTCGGAGATGTTTCTGCTTTACTTAGATGTATAAGTCCACTGCCTCCATAAGGTGAAGGGGAGAAGGAGGGGGCAGTAGGTTCAGCCTCATTTTTGGCAAAGGAGTTGGCTGCAGAAGAGAGTAAGAATAGCAGAACAGATATTAGGGTAGCAATTTTCATTTTGATTTTCTCTTTTGGCGCCTTTTTTGACGAAAATATTTGATCTGCCACTTATAAACCGCCTGGTTATGGCATTTTAAAGTGGGGCAGAAGATATGGGAACCATCGTTTTTTGATACAAAAAAGAGATTTTTGGTCTTTTCCGGCCATAGGGCTGCTTCCAAAGCAGCCTTGCCCGGATTACCTATTGGTCCGGGAGGTAATCCTTTACGAGTATAAGTATTGTAAGGATGATCTTTTTTTAGATCCCGTCGTCGCAAATTGCCGTTAAAACTTCCCCTGGTTAGCAATATACTATATATTACTGAAGGGTCGGTCTGTAATTTCATATTGCGATTCATTCGATTATGAAATACTCCGGAGATAGTTTTGCGTTCCTGGGCCTGTCCGGTCTCTTTTTCTATCAAAGAGGCTAAAGTAACCGTCTGGTGCACACTAAAATTTTGTTTTTTCGCTCTCTTCAGCAAATGATTATTAAAAACCTGCCAGAACCTGTTCACCATTTTTTCTACCAGGCTGAGCAAATTTTGGCCGCGAACATAGGTATAGGTATCGGGAAAGCAGTAACCTTCTAAGGATTCAGCCGGGATTTTAAAATCGGCCAATAACTCTTTATTCCTGGCCAGAGATAAGAATTTATCCCGGTCATTAATGGGCAAACCGGAAATCACATCGGCAATTTCAAACAGATTATACCCTTCTGGAATGGTAAACTGATAAGATACCACTTTGCCGCTACTAAGGATATCCACTATTTTTTTCAGGGACATGAAAGGAGACAGACTGTATTCACCAGCTTTGATCTCTTTTTTTAATTGGTAGCGCCAAGTATAATAGGCATATTGAGGATTTTTAATCAATTTTTGTTGATATAGAAGTTGAAACACTTCTCTGGGAGTGGCTCCACGGGCAATTTTTATTTTTATTTTTGTTAAAGGGTCAGTGGTTGTTTCAACAGACTGCAGCGGTTGGTGTATAATATCTTGAACATAAAGAAAGCCTATGAAAGTCATAATGCCAATCAAAATAACAAGGGAAATTGATAGTATAATGATTAGTTTCTTCATTTATGTTTAAAGGGAGCCTAAATACGATTGCAGAATCAAAACAGCAGCAATCTGGTCTATTTTTTTTCTCCTCTTTTTCCGGCTCATATCGGCTTCCAAAAGAATTCTTTCGGCCTGGCAGGTGGTGAGGCGTTCGTCCCACAGTACTACCTCTATTTGTAATTGTTGTTCGAGTATTTTTTGTAGAAGGATTGATGCTTGAGCTTTTGGACCATAACTGCCGTCCATATTTAAGGGCAAACCCAGAACGATTTTTTTTACCTCGTAATTATTTACCAATTTTTGTAGGGAGGCAATAAAGTTTTCCTGCGGCTGGGCAGGTAAGGTAGGTAATCCCTGGGCGGTAATACCCAGGGGGTCACTAATGGCTACCCCAATTCTTTTTTCACCAGGGTCTAAGGCCAATATTCGTATATATTTAGTCTGCAATCAATTCTTAGGAACTTTTTTGGTCAATAAAAGAGATTTTATTATCTTTTGCCTTATTCATATCCAGGGCAATCTGTAAAACCTCGTCCATACAATCCACCGGTTTTATGGTTAAATCTTTGGCCACACTGTTGGGGATCTCTTCTAAATCTTTTTTGTTTTCATAGGGAATAATAATGGTTTTAATACCACAGCGATGAGCGGCCAGCACTTTTTCTTTCAAACCGCCGATAGGTAATATTCTTCCTCTCAAAGTGATCTCACCGGTCATGGCCACGTCATATTTTACCGGTATTTTGGTCAGGGCAGAAACAATAGAGGTTGCCATGGTGATGCCAGCGGAGGGACCATCTTTGGGGATAGCTCCTTCGGGAACATGAATATGGACATCGGTTTTTTGGTAAAAATCTTTGTCAACATCAATGGCCTTGGTTCTGCTGCGTACATAACTCATGGCCGCCTGGGCCGACTCTTTCATCACCTCACCAAGTTTCCCGGTAACCGTAAAAATGCCTTTGCCCGGCATAAGAGTAACTTCGGTAGCCAGTAGTTCACCTCCAACCTCGGTCCAGGCCAGTCCGTTGGCTATACCAATATCGCTTTTTTGTTCAATTTTGGCATCGCGGAACTTATAAACCCCAAGGAACTTGGGGATAGTTTTTTCCGTAACCCGATAAGATTTATCTTTACCATGTTTAAGAACCAGGCGAGCAATTTTACGAAAAATTGAGGATATCTGCCTTTCAAGGTTTCTAACTCCGGCCTCTCTGGTGTAACGCCGGATAATTTTTTTCAAAGCCCCGATGGAAAAATCTATACGAATCTCATCTAGCCCATTTTCTATCAACTGTTTTTTGACTAAAAATTTGGTGGCTATATGGGTTTTTTCATAGTCGGTGTACCCGGCCAGTCTTATTATCTCCATACGATCCTGCAGGGGTACAGGTATTCCGTGGAGGGTATTGGCAGTACAGAGGAACATGATTTTGCTTAGATCATAGTCCATATCCATATAGTGATCACTGAACTCTTTATTCTGTTCAGGATCTAGCACTTCCATCAGAGCGGCTGATGGGTCGCCCCTAAAATCGGTACTCATTTTATCAATTTCGTCCAACAGAAAAACCGGATTGCTGGACTTGACCTTTTTCAGGGATTGGATAATTTTACCAGGCATAGCACCAATATAGGTACGCCGGTGCCCTCTGATTTCTGCTTCGTCACGCACGCCACCCAGGGAGAGGCGGACAAAATTTTTGCCGGTGGCCCTGGCGATGGAGCGGGCCAAAGAGGTTTTACCAACTCCCGGAGGGCCCACAAAGCACAATATCGGTCCTTTTAGGTGTTTGGCGAGTCCCTGGACCGCCAGATATTCCAGAATTCTCTCCTTTACGGTCTCGAGCCCGTAATGATCCTCATCCAGGATTTTTTCAGCTTCCACAATGTCCAGTTTATCATCGGTAAGTTCAAACCAGGGCAGTGATAGAATCCAGTCAATATAGTTACGAACTACTGTGGCTTCAGCGCTCATGGGAGACATCATTTTTAGTTTTTTAATCTCCTTTTTCGCCTTTTCCTTGGCTTCAGCGCTCATTTTCTTTTTCTTTAACTCCTCCTCCAACTCGACTATTTCGTTTCTGAATTCATCTTTTTCTCCCAACTCTTTTTGAATGGCCTGAATTTGCTCGTTGAGATAGTACTCTTTTTGAGTTTTTTCCATCTGTTTCTTAACCCGGGTGCGGATTTTTTTCTCCACCTGGATTATTTCGATTTCTGCCTGAAGCAAAGAGTAGAGTTTTTCCAATCTTTTTTGGATATCCTCTATTTGCAGTACATTTTGTTTTTCTTTAATTTTCAGGGTTAGGTGAGCGGTTATGGTATCCGCCAATTTACCAGGATGATTAATAGCCAGAATATTATGAACCATATCCTGAGGGATCCGTTTGTTTATCTTGATATAGGATTCAAAAGTGGTTTTAACACTTCGTATCAATGCTTCTAATTCCACGTTGTCCAGCAGTTTTTCCTCTACTTTTTCAACTTCCACCACAAAAAACTCACGATGGGGGAGATATTTTTTGATTATTGCCCGGCTTCTCCCTTCCACCAGAACTTTCAAGGTTCCGTCCGGGAGTTTGAGCAATTGAATGATAGTGCCTAAGGTGCCGTACTCGTAAATGTCATCTGGTCCCGGCTTGTTGGTTTTGGCCCGGTGTTGTGCAGAGAGCATTATCTCCTTGTTACTGCTTTGCATGGCTTCTTCAAGGGCATGTATTGACTTGTTTCTGCCTACAAAAAGGGGAACCACCATGTGGGGAAAGACAATTATGTCGCGTAATGCTAACAGGGGCACCACTTTGGTTTTGCCCATCAATGGTGGTGGAGCGTCTTTGGGGTTATTCTTAAAAAACATCAGTCTCTCCTGTTTTGGTGTCAATTTTTAACTAATCAGTTGTTTTAAGCACAGCAGCCGTTATTTAGTTGCCGTTCATAATCAGGCACTTTTTGCCTTTTTAGAGTAAGTAAATTTTGGCATCTCCTGGCCGGTTATGGATTTTTTATCAATTAGCACCTCTTTTATGCCTTTTTCTGAGGGAACGTCATACATTACATTTAGCATGATTTTTTCGATAATAGCCCTGAGTCCCCGGGCTCCCGATTTTCTCTCTATGGACTGGGCAGCGATTTCACCCAGAGCGTTATCGGTAAAAATTAACTCCACGTTATCCATATTCATAAGGTGTTGATATTGTTTTATCAGCGCATTTTTAGGGGTGGTCAAAATTTGAACCAGGTCATCTTGTTCCAACTCACTCAAGGTGGTTAACACTGGTAATCGGCCAATCAACTCCGGAATCAATCCATATTTTAAGAGGTCTTCCGGCTGGACAGTCTGGAGAATTTCGCCGATTTTCATCTCTACGTTTTTTTCAATTTTGGCTCCGAAGCCGATGGTTTTTTTATCGGTTCTTTGCTCGATTATTTTTTCTAAACCATTAAAGGCGCCCCCGCATATAAAGAGGATATTGGTGGTGTCTAACTGGGTAAATTCCTGTTGCGGATGTTTACGTCCACCTTTAGGCGGAACGCTGGCCACAGTCCCTTCGATCATTTTTAGTAAAGCCTGTTGAACTCCCTCGCCGGAAACATCTCTGGTTATGGAAGGGTTATCCGATTTTCTGGAGATTTTATCGATTTCGTCTATATAGATTATCCCTTTGCTGGCCCTTTCTAAATCATGGTCAGCGGCACTAATAAGACTTACGATAATATTTTCCACATCTTCGCCAACGTACCCGGCTTCGGTGAGATTGGTGGCATCGGCAATACAAAAGGGTACGTTTAACATCCTGGCCAGTGTTTGGGCCAGCAGGGTTTTTCCGCAACCGGTGGGGCCAATGAGTAGAATGTTGCTTTTTTGAATCTCAACGTCACGACTGATGTAGTGGGAGTGAATACGCTTGTAGTGGTTGTGTACCGCAACCGAGAGGATTTTTTTCGCCCGGTGCTGCCCTATTACGTAATCGTCTAAAAAGGATTTGATGGCATTAGGCCTGGGGATATTTAATCTGGCAGAGGTGTATCCCTCTTTGTCAATATCTTCCTGCAAGATATCGGTGCAAAGATTTATACATTCATCACAAATATAAACTCCGGCTCCAGCGATTAATTTTTTGACTTCCCGGGCATTTTTCTGACAGAAAGAGCAGGAATAATTTTTTGTCTCTCTGCCTTTCTTTCTGGCCATATTATTTTCCCTTTAATAGTGTGTCCAAACCTGGTCCGGCTATTTTTTTTCAGCCAAATCTTTCTGCTGGACAACCTCGTCAATTATACCATATTTTAATGCTTCTTTAGGGCTCATAAAAAAGTCCCGGTCAGTGTCTTTTTCCACTTTTTTTATTGATTGACCGGTATGATGCACTAAAAGTTGATTTAAATGCTTTTTCAATCTCATAATCTCTTTGGCCTGAATATCTATATCAGTGGCCTGGCCGCCAGCCCCCCCTAATGGTTGGTGGATCATAATTCGTGAGTTAGGCAGCGATGTCCGCTTGCCCTTAGCGCCGCCGGCTAACAGAATAGCGCCCATACTGGCGGCTTGACCGATGCAAATAGTGTAGATGTCTGGTTTTACATACTGCATGGTATCATAGATGGCCAAACCAGCAGTAATAATCCCGCCTGGAGAGTTGATATAGAGATTGATATCTTTGTCCGGATCCTCAGATTCCAGAAATAGCATCT
>CAZTWC010000213.1:0-6695 GCA_964617105.1 uncultured Myxococcia bacterium | reverse complement strand
TTGAACAGTGCGGCAAGGCATTTGCCAAGCGCTATAATCTAATTAAATATGCCAAGAGAAACGATATTGAGATAACTTTTTTAAAGGAATAGATTAAGTTTTCTGCCAGCGTAAATTTTTCCATCCAATAAGATTTTTTCTATCTATTTTTCCAAAGCCTTCTGATAAGCGTTGAGTAAATGGGGGATTGAATATTCCCAACTCATCTTTATTTCCACCCGTTCTCTACCTGCACTGGCCATTTTTTCTCTCAATTGATGATTATCGGCCAGCAATAGTATCTTTTCTGCCAATTCATTGATATCATTTGGCTTTACATAGATGGCGGCCTCTCCACATGACACTCTGGTTTCCTTTAGATCAAAAGAGATCAAAGGCTTCTCCAGCGCCATGTATTCAAGAACCTTATTCATGGTAGATTTATCGTTCAAAGGATTGTATGGATCAGGCTGGACACATATATCACAGGCATTTAATACTGATAGCATCTGCTGGTCCGGAATTCTGCCGGTGAAAATAATATTATTCGAAAGTCCCATCTCTTTTGCTTTATTACATAGAAATGGCTGATAACTGCCTCCCCCTACCAGAACAAATTTGATATCACCTCTATTATGTTTTTTTAATACCTCTTTGGCTGCAAATAATAGATAATCGACTCCATCCTGAATATTCATATTACCAAGATATCCCACCAATATCTCATTTTCTTTTTTTAAGCCGGTTTGGGGTTTGGTTTTTTTGAATTTTTTCAGATCCGGTCCATTTCTTACAATAAAGACATTATCAGGTTTTTTTCCCCCTCGTTCAATAGCAGTATCTTTATAGGACTGATTGGTGGCCATAACAATATCGGCAAACCGGTAGGACAATTTTTCTAAAATCTTTAGAATACGGTAATAAAAACTATGGTGACCGTTTTTTACTCTGGAAAGGTACAATTCCGGACAGAGGTCATGCTGATCAAAGATAAAACTAGAGCCTGACAATTTGTATGGCAGGGCGATCAGCCATAATATATCCATGGGGTTGCACCCCTGAAATACCTGGAATCCGTGGCGAAATTTTACCCAACAAGTTAAAACAGACCCTAAAAGCAACGATATACTATGCTCAAAGAGATGGCCAAAGGCTGATACAGCATTGGGTTTTGGGTAATAATAGGCCCGGAGATTTTCGTTTATCTTTTTATAAAAGGGATCTTCAGGATATTTCGGTGATATTACGGTAATTTCCCAGCCATCATCGAGTAATGCCTTAGTTTCGCGAATTACCCGGTTATCATAACTGAAAGATCCATCTTCGATAAAAATTAGTGCTTTTTTTCTCATTTTACCAGCATATCCCATCATAAACTGCTTTTGTCGATATGGTCTCTGAAATTCTAACCAAGTCGATTACGTATTGTTCTTCGGTCAGTTGTGGAAAAATATTGATAAATTCATCACTTTTATTGCCGATTACGATTACCTGGGAGTGCTCGACAATATCGTTTATATCTTCAACCATCAACTCCGATATATGGGGTATGCGCTGCTGGATAAACGCTTTGTTGGCTCCAAATAGTTTGGCCAATGAGACTTTTTGGTCATAAATTTTGATCCTGTAACCCTTGCCCAATAGAGTTTCTATCAACTCCACAATCGGTGATTCGCGTAAATCATCGGTCCCAGCCTTAAAGGCAAATCCCAATATTCCGATATTCTTTTTGCCCAGGGATACTATCTGATTTATCCCGTATTTTATTTGTTGTTCATTGCTGGGCATAATGGCATTTAATATCGGTGTATTGAGATCTTTTCTGTTGGCAAGATAGGTGAGAGCCTTTAAATCTTTGGGAAGACATGAGCCGCCAAAGGCAAACCCTGGTTTCAGGTAATAGGGGGAGAGATTTAGTTTTCTATCCTGACAAAAAATATTCATAACTTCATGGGAATCGACATTTAACTGTTTGCAAATATTGCCAAATTCGTTGGCAAAACAGACTTTGAGGGCGTGAAATAGATTGTCGGCATATTTAACCATTTCGGCAGTTTCAATAGTGGTATTGATAAAGGGCCCTTCAATTCCTCTGTAGATATTGGCGATGGTTTCAGCATTTTTCTGAGAACCAGAACCAACTACGGTTTTGGGCGGATGAAAAAAATCGTATATAGCGGTTGATTCTCTCAGAAATTCCGAGTTAAAGGCCAGGCCAAAACCCTGGTTGATCTTTTTCCCTGATACCTCTTCCAACAATGGGCCAATAACGTTTAAAGTTGTCCCAGGCAGCACAGTGGAACGCACCACCACCAGATGGTATTCATCTTTCTCTCTTAAAGCAGTGCCGATATTGGTACAAACATTTTCAATATACCGTAGATCTATAGAGCCATTACTTCTGGAGGGAGTGCCCACACAGATAAAGGATACCTCGGTGTTGGCAATCGCCTCTTGGAAGTCAGAAGTGCATTTGATTCGACCAGCGCTAACCCCCCTGGAGATATATTCAGCCAGATCTTTTTCAATGATGGGAGAATGGCCACTATTGACAATATCGACTTTTACTTTATTGGGCTCAACTCCAATTACTTCAAAACCTTTTTGCGCTAAACAGGCGGAGGTCACCGCCCCGACATAGCCAAGTCCGAAGACACTTATTTTCATCATAGTTCTATTCCCTTAAAATTTAAAATATTTAATAGTTTTAGTTATTATTCAGATAATTGCCCTTCATCTATAAAAAGAGTGTTTGTAAAGGTTATATCACTATTAATATTTGCAGCAAATCTGACTGTGCAGCACTCTTCAATACAGTTAAAACCCGATGAATACCAACCAGTTAGTGGAGATTCATTACCTTTTTTTATCTCAATTACCTCAAATTGTTCATCCGGTATTATCTTTAACACCATTTTCCCCTCTCTGATAACCAATATGTTACTTTTTTGAAGGGCAACTTGACAATCAGGGTGAAAGTGGAAAAAAGATTCAATTAAATGGTCCTGCTTGCAGGTGATAAAATCGGAAATTGTCAAATGGTTTTTCGGTGTTGAATATCCAACCTCCCGGCGATGAAAAACCGGATCCGCCAGCCGCTGGTAACCATTATGTTCCGCCGACCAATTAAACCCATCCTGGGTGAAGGAAAATTTTGGCTCAACTACTTGATAAAAATCTTTGAAAATAAAATCAGTCAGCATAGTAGCCTGGCTGAGCCCATCAACGGTTATGGTATTGTGGGCAGCAGTTGAACGAAAAAAATCTCTCCATTTGCCACCGCTATGGTAAAGATACGTTCCTGGATCTACTAAAACCGGTTTATGATTAACCGTGAGCCAAAAACTAAGGGCATCAGCATGGCCGTGGCCCGCTAAAGGTGGAAGCCCCAAAGGACCGCTGTTGCCGGCAAAAAGTAAATTACCATTTTTCCCGCTCTTTTGATAGACAGCAAAGCCGGCGAAGTCAAAATATTTTTTCCGACATACTGGTTTTGAAGATTTACTCTTTTGCAGACGCTGCCAGATAACTTTTGAACCAGGCCCCAATAAAAGATAACTCTTTGGATCAAACCGGCTTGGTTTTAGAATCCATTGGGGATTTTGAAATAAAACCGCACCAGTATTTAAAAGTGATATTACCGGATTTGTTCTCTCAATATCCAACCGTAAAAGGTGTCCGTCATCATTATCTCCAGCCTGAAAATAGTTTCCATTTTCATCGGTGGTATGAGAGATAAAGTCCAGGCTGGCTTTGAGCCGTTGCTCTATCAGAGTTTCATAATCTTCACCGTATTCATGGCACAGCAGGTAATATACTAAATAGTGCTCCACCACAAAGTGAAGATAGGGCACCGAATGCTCGAAAC
This sequence comes from uncultured Myxococcia bacterium, assembly GCA_964617105.1. Classification (GTDB taxonomy): domain Bacteria; phylum CAZTWC01; class CAZTWC01; order CAZTWC01; family CAZTWC01; genus CAZTWC01. The sequence goes on along the minus strand of CAZTWC010000213.1, from coordinate 2,848 downwards.
TGCTGCCATCCGGATAGATTTGCCGCCCCACCTCTCGTTCTAATATCTTTTTTCCTTCCCGTTTCCATTTTTTAGCCCCAGATAATTTTGAAAACACCAGACCGGCAATAAATAACCCCAAGGCTTCGGATATAGTATGGTTGGCGCAGGATGAATATTTAGATGGATAGCGGTGAAGATGACTTCCGTGAAGGCTGATAAACTGATTTACCAGCCGAAGTTGGGCTGGCTCCAGTTTTTCTCCTAAATATTTAAGGGCATATACCAGGTTGACAATCCTGATACCAAGTTCAATACCGCTTATCCAATTTATTCCTTTGGGATATGGATTGGAATCGAGCCACGACTCGAGTTGGGCAAAAACCTCTTTTTTGTATTGCGTTTTCCCACTTATCTGAAAGGCAATGGCCAAAAAAGGCAGATGGTGGAGGCGGTTAAGTTCCCAGGCGAATTTTATCCCGCCGATCTCTTTGCTGTCCCGGTAGTTGATTTGTCCCCAGAACTTCAATGGCCAGGATTTGCCGGTTTTTGGATCAAGGTGCCAATTTATCTTTTTTCCATATGATCTATTTATGCCAAAGATGTTAAAATTATGATTTACAATATCATCGGCAAAAGAGATTATGGTTGCTTTTAAACGGGGGAAATCGGTTTCAAGTTGAGATATGTCGGACTTTTTTATGGAAAGTTCGGTTTCCGGAAACTCTTTTCCGCTTCCTTTAAGTAGATAAAAGAGGTGGTCAAATCTTTTATTAAATGCTTGCTTAATCCGGTAAGGATACTCTCTGGGCGGCATTTTTTGTAGGCGTTGGAGATACCATATGGCATTTTTCATGGAAAATGGTTAGCCTGTCTGGAGAGATAATTATTGGAGATACTATTTTAACTATTTATCTGAATTTTTATCGGTTGTGAAGTTTTTAGGCTTTCAATGGCGGCAAAAGTGGCGGCAGAGGTTATGGTGGTCTTTTTAATATTGACTACTTCATCACCATTTCTAAGGGTATTCAAAAATGATTTGATTTCATTCTTATAGCCCTTGTTTTTAAAAAAATCGCGGATTACTTTTTTCTTGCCGCTCTGAAAAATGCTCAATGATTTAAAATCATCCAGGACAAATGAGCATTTATGGCTAAACACTTCGAGCCGTTCCTTGGGCATAGAATTATCACCGCTGGAATTATAAATAATAGTCAAGACTGAGTTATCTGACATTTTATAAGAAACCACCAAATCATCAATAAGTGCTGTCTGCTTGTCCGGGGCGGTAATACCAACGGAACTGGCCCACAAAGGTTCGGCATCGGTTAAAAATTGTCCCAGATCAATAAAATGGCATCCTTCTCCAATAAATCGCCCACCTTGAGCCGGATCTTGGTACCAACTATCACCAGGTATATATCCGGCATTGATGCGATATATCATAGTTACCGGGCCAACAATTTGGTTAAGTTTTTGTTTTAACTGTAAAGCCAACGGGGCATAACGCCGGTTATACCCAACTCTAACTATTAGATTTTCATGGTTGCTGTTGTTAGTATTAAAAGCGGTTACAATTTCATCCAATTCTACCTGGGATATACAGAGCGGTTTTTCTACAAACACATGCTTTTTTCGCTTTAAGGCTTCAATCACGTAACGAGCATGAGTATCATGCCTGGTGGCAATAAAAACAGCCTGGGTATTATCATCACAGAGAATTCTTTCAGGATCACTGCAGCAAAAGGAAAAATTAAATTTTTCCGCTACATTTTTTGCGCTTATACCTTTGGTTGTACAAATTCCGGTAAGATTAATGCTGGTATCGGTTTTTAAAAATGGAAGCAGGTTGGATTGGGCGAAATTGCCGGCTCCAATCATACCGACACCGATTTTACCGGAAACCAGTTTGTTGTTCTTATTGCTTATATAGATTTCCCGTAGTTCCGGCTTTTTCTCCTTTTGGTACTCCAGTATCACCCCCATATAGGGTTCACTATCTTTGGACTCGATCAATTGGTAAGCCTTCAACGCTTCTTCAAAGGGGAAAGTGTGGGTGGTGATGGGGGTCAAGTCCAGTTGTCCCGATTTTAACAACTCCAAAAAGCATTGCATATTTCGGTTTTCAGTCCAGCGTACATAGCCGATAGGGTAATCCAGGCCATTTTCTTCGTACACAGGATCGTATCTGCCAGGACCATAGGAGCGAGAGAATTTTATCTCAATCTCTTTCATGTAAAAAAGGCTGGAAACCGATTTGACGATCTCCATTCTTATGCCTCCCACCACAACCACGGTGCCTCTATTTCTGACAATCTCTGCGGCCAACTCAAAGGGATCGTTGGAATCTGTTCCAGCAGTTATGATGACTGCATCCAGACCTAAATTTTGGCTAAAAGCATTTATTTTTTCTGCCAAATGGGCTGAGTTTCTAGTTACGGCTTCTTTAGTCCCCATTTTTCTGGATAGATTCACGCTATAGTCGCTTAAATCAATGCCAAATACTTTGCATCCCTGTATATTTAAAAGGGATACTGTTATCTGTCCTACTAGCCCCAGGCCGATAACCCCCACCCGGTCTCCTAGACCGATATCCGCCTGCCTGACTCCGTGCATGGCAATACTTCCCACAGTGGTAAAGGCCGCATCTTTTACAGAAACACCGGAAGGTATTTTTGCCATCAAGTTAGAGGGGACAAATACTTTTTCTGCGTGACTGGCATAACCGACCCCGGCGCAAGCCACTAAGTCACCCTTCTCAATACCTGACACATCGCTGGAAATTTCTTCAACCTGTCCAGCCAGGCTGTAGCCCAGCGGTATAGGTGTATTTAGCCGGTTAATCACCAGGTCGTAAGTGTTTTTTACC
>CAZTWC010000212.1:0-6721 GCA_964617105.1 uncultured Myxococcia bacterium | reverse complement strand
ACCAACCGCTTGACCCTTCTTAAAACAAACGGTTTTCCGGTTAAAGAACCATCGCTGGATGAGAAGTTAGAGTGGATTCATCAGTTGATCAGGGGGGGAAAAGCGGAAAGAGCCCTGAAGGAATTGAAACTGTTGCCCAAACATCTTACTACCAGGAAAGTCAAAGATAAATCAAAAGAGCGCTCTGATAAAATTTTGTACCTATTTGCCCGAGCCTACACCAGACAACGAAATTATGCCCAGGCCATCTCCCAGTATAAAAAATTGCTGGCCCAGTCTCCCGGCCCCAGAATTGATTATCAGGTTTTACGGAAATTGGCTTACCTGAACAATAAACTGGAGAATTTTCAACAAGCCCATCACTATTATATTAAGCACTACAACCGTTATTATAGATTGTCCCGGGCGCGTAATTCACTTTTTTACGCTGGCCTTAATCTAATGTATGCCGGGCAATACAAATCTGCCATTGAAATATTCAAACGCTACCTGCGCAAATATCCCCGCTCCTACTACCGGGGTAGTGCCAACTGGTATATCGGCTGGAGTTATTATTTGCAGAGTGAATATTTTAACAGCCGAATTTTTTTTGAAAAATTGTTTCGCCTCTATCCACAATCAACCATGGGTAGGCGTGGGCGTTATTGGACAGCCATTAGTTTTAAGAATGCCAAACAAAAAGGTGAAGCCTGTCAAAGATTCCAACAAATTGTAAATGACAGCCCGCCCGATAAATATTATCACTTGCTGGCTCTGGACAAATTAGTTTATTATTGCCAAAAATTGATCCCATCTATGAAAGCACAGACATCTCCCCAAGAAAATAGAGAGGAGGCCGAGAACCAAAAAGCATCGGCCCTGGTGCGAGGGCCGCAAATGAGTCTGGCCAGAGATCTGACTAAACTGGGCTTTTACCGTGAAGTCCGCCATTATTTACAAAAAATGTACCGGAAGTCTGGCTATAAAAACGGCCGCCGGTTAAAATTGGCCCAAATGGCCGACTATTTGGGAATATACAAGTTATCTATGGATATTGTGGCGAATCACTTGACCTGCCATCTCACCTTGCCCCAGGGGAAATATAATAAAATAGTTGGAGATAACAGGAAGGTATGGCATCTGGGTTATCCTCGTGGTTTTCTGGAGTTGGTGGAAAAAGAAGCGGAGAAATATGCCATTTCACCCTACCTGTTGCTGGCGGTTATCCGTCAGGAGAGCAGGTTTGATAAAAGAGCGGTTTCGCCAGCTGACGCCCGGGGGTTGATGCAGATAATCCCCCCAACCGCCAACCGGTTGTCGCATTTAAAAGGGATTCGGAACTTCAACTTGAAGCAACTGTTTGAACCTCAGGTTAGTATTGCTATGGGAGCAAAATATTTTAGTGAGCTGCTGAAAAAATACTACGGCCAGTTGCCTATGGCAGTGGGCGCCTATAACGCCGGCCCTCTGGCCATGACCCGTTGGCTCGATTTATGGAGTGCGTTGAATGTGGAGGAGTTTATTGAACAGGTTCCCTACCGGGAAACCCGCAAGTATATGCGGCGGGTTTTGAGCGGGTATGTGATCTACCGCTGGCTCTATGGCGGCCGCAAAAGAGTGATGTCTCTTCCGGAAGAGGTTTACCTTAACTATCGAGATAATATTAACTTTTAATTTCCAACAATCTAACTGGAGAAAATATAGCATGAACATGGTGCACAATGGTCAGGACAAGATAAAAAACATCGTTTTGGCTTACTCTGGAGGTCTTGATACTTCCATCATCATTCCCTGGCTCAAGGAACATTACTCCGGTTGCCGGGTGGTAGCCATGACCACCGATGTGGGACAGGGGAGCGATGAGTTGGACGGGTTGGAGGAAAAAGCCATAAAGAGTGGCGCCGATAAATTCTATTGCGTGGATGTGCGGGAAGAATTTGTTCGAGACTATATCTATCCCACCCTGATGGCTGGCGCTGTTTACGAGGGTAAATATTTGCTGGGTACTTCCATGGCTCGTCCGCTACAGGCTTACCACCAGGTGGAGGTTGCCAAAAAGGAAGGAGCCGACGCTGTGGCTCATGGCTGTACCGGCAAGGGTAACGATCAGGTTCGTTTTGAGTTGACTTACAAGGCTTTGGCCCCCCAACTGAAGGTGATAGCCCCCTGGAGGATTTGGAATATCCACTCCAGGGAAGACGCCATCAATTATGCCCAGCAAAAGGGGATCGACCTGGGTAAAATCTCCCGCACCAACATCTATTCAAGGGATCGAAATATTTGGCACATGAGCCACGAGGGAGGTGAGTTGGAGAAAAATTGGAGCCGACCCAATGAAGAGATGTTCACCTTGAGCAAGAGTCCTGAACAGGCGCCGGATAAGGAAACCGAGATAACTATCGAGTTTGATCAAGGTGTGCCGGTAGCGGTGGATGACAAGCGTTTAGGTCCGGTGGAGTTGATGCTGACCTTGAACGAGCATGCTGCCAAAAACGCCATAGGACGCTGTGACGTAATGGAAACCAGACTGGTGGGTATGAAGAGCCGCGGAGTGTACGAAACTCCAGGCGGGAGTTTACTATATACCGCTTTGCGGGAGTTGGAGATGTTGACCCTTGACCGGGAAACTCTGTGCTACAAGCAAAAACTTGCCCTGGAATATGCGGAGTTGGTTTACAATGGTAAGTGGTTTTCCTCTCTTAGGCAGGGATTTGACGCTTTTATAACCTCTATTTGCCGCTATGTCACCGGAGAGGTGCGATTGGTGCTTTATAAAGGAAACGTAATGGTAAGCGGCCGGCGCTCTCCCTATTCTCTCTATTTACAGGAGTTGGCCTCCTTTGGCACCAGTGACAACTACGACCAGAAAGATGCCGGCGGTTTTATCAATCTCTACGGATTATCCACCGGAGTTACCGCCCTGGTGCAGAGAAGGATAGAAAGTCACGATGGCCAGGCAGACGATATCAGGGCTTTGGCCTCTTTTCATGACAAATAAGAAATAAACGCTATGAATACAAACTCTTCTAAAGCCTGGGACGGGCGCTTTTCCAAAGCACCGGACAGCGATTTTGAGGCCATGAGCCGTTCTCTACATTTTGATGCCCGGCTCTATTTGGCCGAGTGTCATCTATCCTCGGCTTATGCAAAGGCCCTGGAAAAGGTGGGGGTATTGAGTTCGTCTGAACGAGCCTCAATTGTCCAGGGGTTGCAAGATTTGCATCAAGAAATAGGCCGAGGAGAGGCCAAGTTTTTATCTTCTGACGAAGATATCCATATGGCGATGGAGAGACTGCTGAGCGAGAAAATTGGTTCTGCCGGAGAAAAAATCCACTCAGGCCGCAGTCGAAATGATCAGGTGGCTACCTCCTTCCGGCTCTATTTGACTGCTCTGGAGGGAAAGATTTGCCGCCAGTTAGTGGAGTTGATGGAAACCCTGTTGCAAAAAGCATTACAGCACGTTGATCATCTTTTGCCGGGCTATACCCATCTACAGCAGGCTCAACCGGTTAGCCTGGCCCATTATCTGCTCTCTTTTTTCTGGGCCTTTGCCCGGGATGTTGAAAGGATGTTTGACTCCCTGCCCCGGCTTTTAACTTTGCCCCTGGGTAGCGGCGCAATGGCTGGCAGCGGATTTAAATTGGACCGGCAAATGCTGGCCAAGGAACTGGGTTTTTTAAGAGTGGCCAAAAACTCTATGGACAGTGTTTCTGACCGGGATTTTGCCCTGGAGTTTTTGTTTATGACCTCGCTGGTATCCCTGCATGTATCCAGACTGGCCGAAGATTGGATTATTTTTTCCTCCTCAGAGTTTTCTTTTATCCAGATGGCGGACGAATACAGCACCGGTTCCTCCATAATGCCCAACAAGAAAAATCCCGATTCTCTGGAACTATCCCGGGGGAAAATTGGCCGGGTAATCGGTTCTTTGATCTCTCTTGTAGTTACCCTCAAAGGGCTTCCATCAACCTATAACCGGGATTTACAGGAGGACAAGGAACCGGTATTTGATGCTGCCGATACCATGACCGCAGTAATACCAGTGGTAACCGGAGTGGTTAAAACCGTACAGTTCAATGTGCCCAAGATTGAAAAGTCCATGGATTCTCTGTTGCTAGCCACCGAATTGGCCGATTTTTTAACTTGCCGTTCACTTCCCTTTAGGCAAGCCCATAAAATATGCGGGAAAATAGTAAAATATGCTCAAGAAAAAAAACGTAACCTGGATCAGTTGACTTTGGAAGAGTTGCACGGTTTTTCCCCACTTTTTGACCAGGAGATCTTTTCTTGGCTCGACTTTAAAGCGGCTGTAAAAAGAAGGGAAATTGAAGGAGGAACAGGAGGGGATGCTTTGGCCCGCCAAATTGATCACTGCCAACAGGTTTTGCAGCAGTATAAATCGAATCTAACCCATAATTTCAGCCAATTTGAGACCTATCTCTAAACACCCCTTTTAAAATTGGGGGGGAAATGCTATAATTAAAAAATTAATAATGAAAAGAATACTCAGGTTCATACGTTCATTCTTGAATTTGACAGTCTGAATAATTTAGGAGAAATCATGTCTTTATCGGTGATAGTAATTCTCATGTTTGTGATGACGGCCATTTTTACCTACCACTATTTTACTCGTAAGCGGTTGGAGGAAAAATTTATCAAAATCCTTCAGGATTGGGAAAACAAACAGAAAAGGCTGGAAAAAGTGGCGGTTATGACCACAGAAAATAATTATGTACTGTTGAATATATTGGGAAGCAAGGGGATCATAGAACCTGACGAGTGGGAAGAAAGCAGGAAAGAGGTGCTGGGCAGACTCCACGAAAAACAGGAGCAAATTGCCGAATTGTTGGAAAATCTTCCCCAAACAGTAGATGAAGACCGGCTGGTTGACCCTTCTGACTCAATTCATTAAACGGCCAGTATTTCTGGTATGCATGTAAAAGATAACCCACCTACCGATATTTTAATAAAATTACCTTTAGTCGCAATCTACTTTAGGCAATATGCCAACCAACATACATACATAGGGATTGGTGATCACCGATTCCAATGGACCGGCTGTCTGGATAAAAAAAACAGCCGTCTTTTAAGCCCTCTCTGGAGTTCCACCAATCTAAAAGTGGTGGAGAAAGAGGATATTTTATGCCAATATTTTTCTGAATATTATTCTGATTTTACCAATAGATTGAAAAACATTATTGACTTGGATTTGCTGTCCCAGTTGGCCTTTAATGGCGTTGAGAAAAATTGTGAACCCGGCAATGACCTTCAAAAAAGTAGCGGGAAGGGCTCAGGCAACCAATCTCCTGAGGATGAAACAAAGTGCAAATTGATCTCTTTATACCATCTTTTTTACCAAACCTGGCAAAGGGTACAAAAATATCGCTTGCAACGGGTGGTGCGGCTAGAAACAGAATTGCAGCCTCTTTTAGCCCAAATGGCTAAGAGAGGGGTCTATTTTGATTATCAGAATTGGTTGAACTACAAAGAGGAGTTGGCTGGGGAACTGGATGTTCTCCAGGTAAAAATTGCTCAACAGTTGGACGCGCGAGGAGCAAAGGGAGCAGCAAGAGATACGGCTGGAGAATTTTTGTCTCAAGACAGCCAGCTCAAAGGTTTGCTTAATCAGGCTGGATTCCAGGTGACTACGTTGTCCAAGGCGCAATTGGAAAATTTGGGCTCCCTGGGAGTTTCCATAAACCGGCACCGGGAGATCCGGCGTTTGATTTCCCAATATGAGTACTCCTTTGCTCAACATCTGGATCAATATGGACATTTGCATCCCAAATTTCACCAATTGGGGACCAAGACCGGCCGGATTACTACCAGTGAGCCGAACATCCAGGGTATAGAAAAAGCCTCTGGCTTGCGGAATCTATTTGCCGCGCCTAAGGGAAAGACCATCATCACTGCTGATTATGACACCTGTGAATTAAGAATATTGGCGGAACTTTCAGAAGACCGGGAGATGCAGGCTATTTTGCGTAGCGGTCAGGATTTACACTCCATGGTGGCCACCGCTGTTTTTGGCCAGAAAGTTAGCAAGGAGAAGAATAATCATTTACGGCAACAGGCCAAGATGGTAAATTTTGGTTTAATTTACGGCATGGGTCCGGCGGGATTGTCGAAAAAACTGAACATAAGCATCCAGGAAGCCGGCGGAATCCTGGATGCCTATTTTAACCGTTTTCCCGGAGTAAAAAAATATTTGTACCTGGCGGCGCAAAAGGCGCTTCAAAGGGGATTTTGCCGTAGTATGTCGGGACGAATTCTGTTTCTTAACTCAAAAAACGAGAACCGCAACGCCCTGGAGAGGCTGGCCAGAAATATGCCAGTACAGGGCACCAGCGCCGATATTACCAAATTAGCGGTGGTGCTGTTAAAAGAGGCGGTTGATAATGGCCGGCTGAACATATTAAATATACTGCACGATGAACTGATGGTGGAGTGCGCCGCCGGGGAGGTAGAGGAGATAAAAACCATGGTTAAAGATGCCATGCTGGAGGCGGGGGCTGGTTTTTTGAAAAATGTCCCTATGAAAGTAACGGTTAGAAGTGGCGGGAGTTGGGGAAAACAAACTTAAGAATAAAGAATCCCGGCCGGTTAATGGCTGGTTATCAGAAGGAGCAGCTGGATGCCCCGAATAGAATACAGACAGGATAATAAGACCATTTTCAGCGTAAATATAGATCGCTATAACACCCTGCTTGGACAATCGCCTCAGAGTGATATCTATCTGCCG
>CAZTWC010000211.1:0-6764 GCA_964617105.1 uncultured Myxococcia bacterium | reverse complement strand
TCCTGGTCTCCATAGGTAGATGATACCAGGTTACGGCCAAAAATGGGTTTTGAACCATAAGTAAATTGAAATAGTTCCGACTTGTGAATCCGATAACCAACCTCACCCTCTGTATTAGTATAAGAGGTGGTCTTCAGTTCACCCTGTTCGCCCGGCCCATCATATTGATACCCGTAAACCAGTTGCTCCTCAAACCAGAATTTTTGCAGCCTGGGCGCCAGCAAATGTTGTCCACCGGACAGGGAGATACTGGCAGGCACCAGATCGATACATATAATTCTGTCGGTGGCGATAAGGTTGAAACCAGACAGCATATCCTGGGAAGCCTGGGCCAGAGTATCCACCGATCTAATTGAATCGGGCGGGTATCCTGGCGGATAAACCACCTCAACCATCTGAAAAAATGGATTATACTCGGAGTCATCAGGAGGTTCCTCGAGCAGGGGAAATTGAATCTGCCGCCCTTTGATATCGGAGAATACATAGATCTTTTTTAAAACGTTCTCCTCTATTTTTTTGGGAATTCCCTGGCTATTTACTGGAGTGGAAAGCCAATAGGAGATTGGGCGGTTGTGGGAGTAGGCCTTAATGGTGATGATTTTCTGGTTTTCCTCATCCCTCCGGCGCTGTAAAATTTTAGTGGGAAAATTGTGGCTGGGATAATCGCTAACCTCCCCTTCAAATTGAAGGGAATAACGTTCATGATCGGGAATTAACACCTCTTTGACCGCTTCTTCCTTATTACCGGCTTCATCTTCGGCCAGGGCGTTTAAAAAATGGTATCCGAACTGTAGTTTGCCAGCGTCCAGGGTTTTTTTACAGGGGGAGGAGGTGCAGGTGTGAACTTTGTGACCGTCTAAATAGAGGTTCACTGTCTGCAGATGTTTTTCATCCACCGCCACCTCAAAATTGAATTGTTGATCCAGGCTTTTTTCAATGGGGCTTACTATCTCTACCTTTGGTGCCAGTAAATCTATGGGGCAGCCTATGGCTTTTTCGGTCAGGTTGTGGTCAGCGCCTCTATCTCTGGCAGTGGCGTAAAGCAACAACACCGAATTGCTGAATTTGGTAGTATCGATTTTGACGTTATAGGGAGGAGAAGTAAAGTGCTTGATGGGTTGACCGTTGGCAGACAGGGTGACCTCTTTTATGCCGCTTTTTTGGTCCTGGGCAGATATTATCACTTCTACCAACTTGCCTACCACTTTACCGGGCCGGGGGGATATAAATTTAAGTTTTGGCGGCTGGTGGTCCTCCTGGGGACAGTTTGGGTTAGGATCTCTGGCAGCAGTGATCTTAATCACTGCTTTTGTCTCTTCCGCTGCAGGTTCATCTCCGCTGCAGTGCAGGCTGCTGCCATTAACCAGGCAACGGAAAACCCCCCTGGCGCAGAGGTCGGCATCCTTGGAGTCACAGTGTTTTCCCTTGAGGGGGAAATCTTCATCGCTGACGCCGTCACAGTCGTTGTCCAGTCCATCACAGATCTCTGGCCGGGGTTGGTTGCAAATTACCAAATTCGCATCTTTACCCGCCTCAAGGGGCATCATCAGCAATACCAGAAAAACCGGTATAATGAGTCTTGGAAATAAAAATTGGTATTTCATTTGGTAACTTTATAATAGATCCAGAGCCAAAATAGCGATCAGGCAGGCAAAATCTTTCAACTGCTGCAGAGGCACCTGTTCATCGGCCACATGGAAATAGGTATCGTCACCCGGTCCAAAACCAACAGCGATAATTCCATGTTCGTTCAGGCTCTTGGCATAGGTGCCGCCACCCAGGCCATAAGTCTGAGGAGTGTAGTGGTAAAATTCGTGACAGTTCTGTTGGATCGATTTTACCAGCACATTGTCTGGGGTTATAGTATGGGGTTCGGTGGCGTCCTGGGTTTCCACCTTGAAGTCTGGCGCCACTTTTTGGCACAATTGTAGCAGCTCTGTTTTTATACCATCAACGCTTTGTCCAGGCACTGTCCTGATATCCAGGGATATGGTGCAACTGGCCGGGACAATATTGGGGGCAGCGCCTCCCCAGATTTCCCCTAAGTTCACTGTGCAGTGGTTCAACAAGGGGTGGGGTTCATGCGCTGGTGTATAATCTTCCAGCAGGTTCAGCAGTTTGCCCATTTTTAAGACAGCATTTATCCCCAATTCCGGCATGGAACCGTGGGCCTGTTTGCCCACTGCGGTAATCAGGTAAACCACTCTCCCTTTTTCAGCGATATCGATTTTTTGCATATTTTCGCCCACATCGGGAATAATTGCATAGGTGGGATCGATTAAGTGGTTATCCAGTAAATAGCCGATACCATAGTCACCGTCAGCCCCTTTTGCCTCTTCATCGGCCAGGGCGGCAATTTGTAGTTGTCCGGCTAAAGCCTGATCGCCCACCACCTCTTTTAAAACTTTTGCCCCTATCATAGAGGAAACCAGGGGGCCTTTGTTGTCCAAAACACCGCGGCCGTATAGCATACCATCTTTTAACACCGGCTGGTAGGGGTCACCATTGGCCCAATCCGATTCTGGTCCGGCCGGGACAATATCCATATGTCCGGCCACCAATAGACGCTTGCCGTTTTCATTTTTGCCCAGGGTACCAATAATATTAGGACGTTGAGGATGACGGGCATGTACTTGATACGGTATCTCCCACTGGTCAAATTCCCGTTTGACAATATCGCCAACCCGGTATTCCTCACCCCGGATTTTCAGATAGGGATGGTCTGCCAACTTATCCTCTGCCACATTTACCGTCCGTTGCTGCACCATCTCGCTTAAAAGATCGATGATCAAGTGCTCGATCTCCTGGGAATTTTCTTTGAAATAGGAAATAATTTTCTGTTTCACCCTCTCCATCCTTTCTATTGGTCCAAAATTATATTTTTATCATAAATAGGTAATATTGACAAATGCAGGAGTGATAAAAAGTCTTCAGGGAGCAAAAATCAATCAATGGTTGACGATATGTTGACCTTGTGCCAAACTTCTTTCTATTATTCAGGATTAAGAAGAAAGAGGCAGAAGAGAACAATGAGTCAAAAAGAACCGAACCAATACAAACCGAAAAATAAGATACGATTTGTCACCGCCACTTCTCTGTTTGACGGCCATGACGCCACCATAAATATAATGCGCCGAATTATCCAGTCATCGGGGGCTGAAGTGATCCATCTGGGGCACAACCGCTCAGCGGCAGAGATCGTGGATACCGCCATCCAGGAGGATGCCCATGCGATAGCGGTCACCTGCTATCAGGGTGGTCATCTGGAATTTTTTCAGTATATCTACGATTTGTTGCAAAAGCGAGGCGCGCCCTGGATTAAAATATTTGGCGGTGGCGGCGGCGTAATCGTGCCGGAAGAAATGGAGCAGTTGCACCAGGCAGGGATCAACCGTATTTTTTCTCCAGAAGATGGCCGTAAAATGGGTCTGCAGGGGATGATCGACTACATGCTCAAAGAGTGTGACTACAGTATGACCAGCCAAGGGCGGCAACTATTGCCGGCTATCAAAAAAGGGGGGGTTAAGGAGATCGCCCGGGCCATCACCCTGGCTGAAGAGGCGGCGGAAGACTTTACTACCGAAGGGCGGGAAAGCCAAACAACTGCCCGGCCAGAGACAGAGGATGCTTCTAATCAATTACCAAAGATATTCGCCGCAGCCCGGGAGAACTCGGCAATTATTCCGGTGGTTGGTATTACCGGCACTGGCGGTGCGGGTAAATCATCATTAACAGATGAGTTGGTGCGGCGTTTTTTGGCCCAGTTTCCCGATAAAAAATTGGGTATCCTTTCGGTTGATCCATCGCGGCGGCGTACTGGCGGCGCGCTGTTAGGGGACAGAATTCGGATGAATGCAGTTGCCACCTCCGAGGCTGAGGGTAATACCAGAGTTTATATGCGTAGCCTGGCCACCAGGAGGACCAACAGCGCCACTTCCAGGGCGCTGCAGGATGGTATCTTAATCTTAAAAGCGGCTGGTTTTGACTTGATTTTGGTGGAAACTGCTGGAATTGGCCAGTCAGACACCGAAATTGTCGATTTGGTGGATTTTTCCCTCTATGTGATGACTTCAGATTATGGGGCCTCAACCCAGTTGGAAAAAATCGATATGCTGGATTTGGCTGATATGATTGTGCTCAACAAATTTGAAAAACAGGGTGCACAGGATGCTCTGCGGGATGTGCGCAAGCAGTATCAGCGCAATCACCAATTGTTTGAAGTCCAGGCCGAAGATTTGCCGGTTTTCCCCACTATTGCCAGTCAATTTAACGATCCGGGCGTCAACTACTTTTTCTACCACCTGTTCGCTAAAGTGGGAGAAAAAACCGGACTAACCTGGATTAATCCTTTGGCTGTGGAGAGAGAGGAACCGGGAAAAAATGCAATTATTCCGCCAGAGAGGCAGCAATACTTAACCCGCATAGCCGACAATGCCTTTAAATACCGGCAAAGGGTGGAAAAGCAGGAGCACTATGCACGGCGGGCATTTCAAATTCAGGGGAGTATCGATGCTTTGACCGAAGCATCGAGCCGCCAGGAGTTGCACATTGGCGCCGGTGATCAGGTGGGGGAAGGCTCGGTGGAGATACGGAAACGGGAAGTGCCCCCCCAAATGCTAGATATTTTGACTGCGGAAAGAGATTTTTATCTCAACCGTCTAGAACCGCAATGCCGGGAACTTTTAGAAAAGTGGGAAGATGCCAAAAAGGCCTACAGCCAGGATAAGATGGTCACCCGCATCCGGGACAAGGAGATTGTCAACCATCTATCCTCCACTTCTCTCTCCGGAACCCGTATTCCCAGAGTGTCGATGCCTTCCTTCCAGGATTGGGGCGAGCGGCTGAAGTGGATGCTGCTGGAAAATGTGCCTGGAGCGTTTCCTTATACTGCTGGAGTATTTCCTTTCAAACGGCTCAACGAGGACCCCACCCGCATGTTTGCCGGTGAGGGAACACCGGAAAGAACCAACCAGCGTTTTCATTATTTGAGCCGCGGATTACCGGCCAAAAGGTTATCAACCGCCTTTGATTCGGTAACTCTTTACGGGGAGGACCCTCACCAGCGGCCCGATATTTACGGAAAAATCGGCAATTCCGGGGTAAGTGTCTGCACCCTGGACGATGCTAAAAAGTTGTATTGTGGTTTTGATCTTTGCCATCCAGCCACCTCGGTCTCTATGACCATCAACGGGCCAGCCCCGATTATGTTGGCCTTTTTTCTCAACACTGCCATAGACCAGCAGGTGGAGAAAGTTTTACGCCAGGAGGGTAAATGGGAGCAGGCCAGAGAGAAAATAATTGATCTTTTTCGCCAAAAAGAGATGATTCCTCCCACATACCGGGGTAATATAGAGCCCCGGGAAGAGAGGGCTTTTGGCCTTGGAACTTTAGGGGTCTGTTCCGATCAGTTGATTGACCAGGAGAGATATAACCAGATCAAGGAGAAAACTCTTCAAGTAGTAAGAGGTACAGTGCAGGCAGACATCCTCAAAGAGGACCAGGCCCAAAATACCTGTATATTTTCTTCTGAGTTCGCCCTGCGGATGATGGGAGATATCCAGCAATATTTTATCCAGCAACAGGTGCGCAACTACTATTCGGTTAGTATCTCAGGTTACCATATCGCCGAGGCGGGCGCCAACCCTATTACCCAGGCAGCCTTGACCCTGGCCAACGGCTTCACTTATATGGAGTACTACCTCTCCAGAGGGATGCCTATAGATTCTTTTGCCCCCAACCTGAGTTTCTTTTTCTCCAATGGAATTGATCCTGAATATGCAGTAATCGGCCGGGTGGCCAGACGTATATGGTCGGTAGCCATGAGATATTATTATAAAGGTAATGGGCGGAGTCAGAAACTCAAATATCACATTCAAACCAGCGGCCGCAGCCTTCATATGCAGGAGATCGATTTCAACGACATCAGAACCACTTTGCAGGCCCTTTACGCCATTTATGATAATTGTAACTCTCTGCACACCAACGCCTATGACGAAGCTGTCACCACCCCGACCGAGGAATCGGTGCGGCGGGCCATGGCCATTCAACTGATTATCAATCGGGAATACGGATTGGCAAAAAATGAAAATCCTCTGCAGGGTTCTTTTATGATTGATGAGTTGACCGACCTGGTGGAGGAAGCCATCCTAACCGAATTTAAAAGCATATCCAGGCGGGGCGGGGTATTGGGGGCTATGGAGACCATGTACCAGCGGGGAAAAATCCAGGAGGAGAGCCTCTATTACGAAGAGTTGAAGCACTCGGGACAGTACCCGATAATTGGAGTCAATACCTTTTTGCGCCCTCAGCATCTGGAGGATCAAGAGTGTGAACCCATGGAACTTATCCGCTCCACTCAGGAAGAAAAAGATCAGCAGATAGATAATTTGCGTGCTTTTCAGAGATTTAACCTTCAACAGGCAGAAGCCTCTTTGGCAGAGGTAACCCGCACAGCCCAGACCGGAGGCAACCTGTTCGAGGTTATCCTGGAAGCAGCCAAATATTGCTCTCTGGGCCAGTTAACCGGCGTCCTCTATAGAGTAGGCGGGTGGTATCGTCGGAATATGTAGGCAGATTTTTTAAAGGTTGCATCTGTTCAATTCAATTTTTTTATGGTATGGATGAGCGGTGGAAAAAGAAAGAAAACAAAATGAGGGCGCTCAACTCCGTTTCCGGGTTGTTGTTGTGGTTATTTTGGTAATTGCGGCTATAGGTTTGAACTGGGCGCTTTGCGGTGGTCCTCAAATCAATTCGAATAAGAAAAA
>CAZTWC010000210.1:0-6818 GCA_964617105.1 uncultured Myxococcia bacterium | reverse complement strand
TTCAACCCACTTTCAGTCTCAATTATATCAATGAACAACTTTATAATACCAGGCAACTTTTCAAGTAAATCATCTGAAAATATATACTTGAGAGCCAAAAGTCCCGATTGAGTCAATACGTTTCCCCTGATCTCTTCATCTGAATATTTTGATAAATCACAAAGGGCATATCTGAAATTTGGAGTATACTCTGCAAATCTCTGGTAATCAGTAATTATTCCAGAGAATTCATCAGCAACTTTCCATTTGCCTTTTCCATGATATAGAACCAGTGGAATAATGATAGGCTGGGATTGACCAAGCAATATGTATCTCAAATAATACGACTAACTTATCTTGCTCCAGATATTATTGAGATGATACTGGACGGTAAGGAGCCAAGCGGCATATCTCTAACGAAGTTAATGGACAAAATTCCATTGCTGTGGGAGGAGCAGAGAGAATGGCTCAAGAAATTAGCGGAAAAATAATCTGGTGAAAAGTGTCACTGCCAGGTGCCGAATCCGGAGGTTTTTAGGTCATCGCCAGCAGCGAGGCTTTCTTTAATGCTTCCGAGGAATATTTCCACCAATTCAACGCACTCGATCCGAGGATAGCCGAAAGTGTCACGGACGATTTCTATTAGATCTATTTTAGTCATATTGAAAAGCCTTTTTGCTGTTGATTACCAAAACAGTAACTTATTTTTTAGTTCTATCTTTCCAATAGGTTGGCTCTTTATTTAAATGCATTACAGCGAGAATAAATATCCTGCCCTCCTTTTCTTGATAGATTACTCCAAAGGGAAAACGATTGGTCAAACATTTTCTGGTATTTTGTGATAGACGCGACCATGCTTTGGGATATTGTATAATTCGACTGATGGTAGAATATATTTCGTTGGCGAACTCTGCTCCCAGACCCGGTCGGCATTCTTCATAGTAATTGATAGTTTCGTTAAATTCTAATACTGCTCCCGGATGGAAAAAATACTTCATTTATTAAATCTGCCTTTAATTTCCCTAAAAACCTTTTCGCCAGGTATTGGAGTAACTTTCCCCGATGCTATATCAGCAACTCTGCTTTCAGCCTCTTTTGCCCACAATTCATCAATTTCTTTTCTGGTTGGATCAATACTACTGAGAAGTTTATTTATCAGTTGAATTTTTAATTCCAATGGTAATGATTCAGCGGTAGCTAATAAGTCATTGGCATTCATAGTAATCTCTTTCTAACCATTTAAGTTTATTCTTTATTATTATACCACACTCCAACTGGAACCGACAAACACTATCTTTCACTATCGCGATTTTACAACCAGCACCCGCAATAGTTTTTCAGAGATGTGCCAATTTTATTCTCAGTCTCCAATCCCAAAAGAAAAATTCGATCCCAAAACATCGCTACCGATAAAGAATCGAACTCACATTTGTCACATAATCGTGCATGTCAATGATATTACAGTTGAAATAAGCCGAAAAGTTGGTGGTCAAAACCGAAAACCCACTTTTCGGCTTTAAGAGAAAGAGAGAGAATTTGGGCTGAAAATGGGTGAAATTGGCCGAAATGTAGGTGGTGGTGATCTTCGGCTCCGGCTGCTGCATCTTCGCTGGGAAGTCCAAAAAACCTTTAATATTCCGCAGTTATACGCCACAAACAAAAAAACTCGCTGCCCGGCCGCATTGGCTGGAGAGCGAGTTTAAGAGATAATATCTGGTAGTCCCAAGGGGAATCGAACCCCTGCCTTCGGCGTGAGAGGCCGATGTCCTAACCGCTAGACGATGGGACCGCAGTAGTTTTTGGATGATACATTATTTGAACCGAGTAAGTCAAGTAGAAATTTGGGGGGGTTGCGGGATTCAAAGTCAAAACAAGAAGACCAGATTCTCAAATTGATTTTATGTTCTGAGAATCTATTTGTTGCCAAAATAAATATTCCTTGATAATGTCAAAAAATTATTATGCTGTAGGAATTGATGAAGCATCAAAAAAGAATTACGAATCCGTAAGTCGCAGGTTCGAATCCTGCCGGGCGCACCAAATAAAAAAGGGGACTCAGCGGGAAACCGTTAAGTCCCCTTTTTGTTTGCGGGGTGGTTTATGATTAAAAAAAAATTAGCCGTCAATGAAAATTTGCGGAATGTAGCCATTATCGCCCATGTTGACCATGGTAAAACCACCCTGGTGGATGCCATGTTCAGGCAAAGTGGTATGTTCAGAGAAGATCAGGAAGTTGATGAACGCCTCATGGATACCATGGATCTCGAGCGGGAACGAGGCATTACCATTTCAGCCAAGAATTGTTCGGTGACCTGCAAGGGTGTAAAGATTAATATTATTGATACTCCAGGCCATGCTGACTTTGGCGGTGAGGTTGAACGGGCGTTGTCCATGGCTGATTCTGCCATACTTCTGGTGGATGCTTCAGAAGGGCCTTTGCCTCAGACTAGATTTGTCTTGAAAAAAACCTTTGAAGTCAATTTGCCTGTCATGGTTATCATTAATAAAATAGACCGTAAAGATGCAAGGCCTGATGATGTTCTGGACATGGTTTATGATCTATTCATTGATCTGGATGCCACAGACGAACAACTTGATTTTAGATATCTTTATGCCATTGGCAGGGACGGAATTGTTAAAAGAGAACTTGATGACCAGGTGGATAATCTTAAAGTTCTTTTTGATGTCATTTTGGATGAAATGCCAGCCCCCTCCTATGACCCTGAGGCCCCCCTGCAAATGCTGGTATCAGATCTGGGATATTCTGATTACCTGGGCCGCCTTGCCATTGGCAAAATTTTTAACGGTACCGCTTCTTCTAATGAAAGCCTGGTGTGTATCAGTGAGAACAACAAGACAATTCCGTTAAAGGTATCCAGGCTTCAATCCTATGATGGTATGAGCCTGGTGCCTGTGGACAATGCCCAGGTGGGTGATATTGTAGTTTTGTCCGGTATTAAAGATGTCAGGATCGGGGATACTATCTGTACCCATCTTGAGCCGGTGCCATTACCCAGGATTGCAGTTGATGAGCCCACGGTATTCATGCGTTTTTCCATTTCAGATTCTCCCTTTGTCGGCCAGGAAGGTAAACATGTTCAGTCCAGAAAAATCTGGGACCGGTTATTAAAAGAAACCCTGATGAATGTAGCCATTGAAGTGGAAGAAAGCCAGGAGGATGAAAGTTATGTGGTTAAGGGTAGAGGGGAACTCCAGTTGGCTATTCTTATTGAAACCATGCGCAGGGAAAATTTTGAGTTTTGTGTAGGGCGGCCTCGGGTTATTTATAAGAAAGAGGCTGGACAAAAACTCGAACCAATTGAACATCTGTTTGTGGATTGTGATGAAAGTTATTTGGGAGTAGTTACCGAAAAACTATCCATCAAAAAAGGAAAATTGACCAACCTGGTGAATAATGGCAAGGGGCGGGTCAGAATTGAATTTTCCATACCATCTCGATCCTTGATTGGATATCGGGATGAATTTTTGACTGATACCAGAGGAACCGGGATTTTAAATTCATATTTGTTAGGCTATGAACCACATCGGGGTGATTTTCCCGTCAGGCATACCGGTTCTCTGGTGTCCGACCGCCAGGGAAAAGGAGTGCCCTATGCCCTGTTCCACCTTGAACCCAGGGGACAACTATTTATTACACAGGGCACTCTTGTGTATGAAGGGATGGTTATCGGGGAGCGTAACCGTCATAGAGATATTGATGTAAATCCCTGCCGGGAGAAGAAATTGAGTAATATGCGGGCAGCTGGCAAGGATGAAAATGTGGTTTGTTCCCCGGTGAAAGAGATAACCCTTGAAGCAGCCATCAATTTTATCGGAGATGATGAACTTGTGGAGGTTACTCCAAAATCAATCCGCATCAGGAAAACAGTATTAGATGCTGCTAAACGCCATTTTATTGCCGCCAGATTAAAAAAAATGCACACAAAATAGTTCTCGGACGGAAATAACTGTTCAGATATTACGCCCAGCCCCCATTCCCATAGGGATGATGTACCCAAATATGGACTATCGGTTATCGGTGGTGGAGCAAATAGATCCAACTAACATGATGTTGAATAAATCTCTAAAACCAGGAATGAAACTTGTGCTTTCCAGGGCGGCGGGTAACCCAAAGAGTTCCATAATTGGAGAGGTGATCAGTGATTGCTCGGGGGGGTAGAAAATCGATTTGATTTAGGATGGAAAGGAGAATTATGTTCAAACAGATCGGAAAAAAAGATAACTGGCCAATAAAATTATTGCTGGCGATAGTTTTATTACTGATGGGCAATTCGGTGTCAGCCGCTATTAAACTTGCTCCGGGCCTATTCCTTGATGCCTATTTGCGCCCTCGGATAGAGTACGATGGCCGCGACTTTAACAACTCCACCAGTCCGGATCAGTATGCCACCTTAAGAACCAGGTTGGGATTAAAAATAGAGGATAAAATTCCCGATACGATCTTTTACTTTCAGTTGGGTGATTCCCGCAGGATGGGTTATAACGATCCCTACAACACTGGCGAAACCCTATCCCCCAATTCGGTTGACTCAAACCTGGGAGTGATAAAATCATGGGTTAGAATCAATAACTTATTCAGTAAGGGTACCTATCTAAAAGTTGGCCGGATGTCCAATGACCAGGGAGGAGGGCGTTTATTTGGTCCAGGAAACTGGAGTTATAGTGGTCCTCGCACCTTTGACGGCCTAAAATTGGGCTTTGAAGGCGACCTTTTTGATGTTAATATTTGGTCATTTTATGGTGCGGGTGGTGATCGCCACTGGTATTCTGGCCGGGAAAAATTGTCTGATTCTTACCAGGCACCAAACAAAAATATCGACTACAAACACGATCACACTCTGTTGGGAATGGATCTGATCGGCTGGAAAAGGCACCTCCATTTTTTGTTCTTTTTAGATCATGATGCCAGCCAGGTAGCTCAAGAAAACAGCCAGGGGACGAATTCTGCTTTTAGCCGTTTTACTTTTGCTCTGTTTGGCAATTGGGAAAACAGGGGGCTGAAACTCGATTTTGATCTGGCTTATCAACTTGGTAATCAGGCTACTAAATCAGGTCAGGCCGATATTTCCGCCTGGCTGGCTACCTTGAATATTATCTATTCTTTTGAAGGCAGATTTTCACCCTTTATTCGCGCTGGTTTTGATGTTTCATCGGGTGATGACCATAAAGACCCCGGGCAGATCAACTATTTTTATGAATTCTATTATTCTGGACATAATAAGCGCGGCCACATGGATTTTTTTAAAAAGGCAAAAGGTATTGCTTCCTATGGCCTTCAAGATTTGATATTTCAGACAGGTGCAAATCTGACCGACTCTGTCAGCCTAAAGGCTGATGTCCACTATTTCCGCACCCAGAAGGCATTTTCGCTTTCATCTGTCAATGTCCAAGAATCTAAACCGGGCGGAAATTTTTTAGGGGTAGAAGTAGATTTGACTTTCGACTGGCTGATAAGTAGCAACCTGAAGGCTCAATTAGGGGTCGATCTCTTTTTCCCCAGCAAAGATTGGCAAGGATCCCAGGCTGATCCAGCAACTTTTGTTTACTCATCGATTACAGCAATATTTTAGGTGAAAAGTTAAAACTGGTAGAAAAATAGTGGCTATTGATGGGTAGTAAAATTTTGTTGGAGAGTGAGGTTGATAAGGGGCAAACAACTACTTTTTATGTTAGGGCTCCCTCCTTCAGGGTGGAGAGGATGTCAATTTGTAATAGTTAGCATTAAATCTATCACAACTCATTGTTGTTGTAGTCTTTTTTAACTCTTTTAACGCTGGGACGCTAGGAAAGAAGAAAATTACACTTGACAATGATACCAATAGTGGTATCATTTAGGCATGGCAGACATAGAAAAAATCCTAAAGAAGTTCGTTTTAGTGATTTGTGCAAGATTTGTAAACGCTTTTTTGGTGAGCCTCGGCAAACTGGCGGTAGCCATCGAATATACAAAACACCCTGGCCAGGTGATCCAAGGATAAATATTCAGAATGATAATGGGAAGGCTAAGCAATATCAAGTTCGGCAGGTTTTGAAGGCAATATCAAAATTGGAGGATAAGTAAAATGCCCCTGAAAAATGACAAATATACTTATCGGGTTTTGTGGTCTGAAGAAGATGGTGAGTATGTAGGATTATGTGCCGAATTTCCCAGTTTGAGTTGGCTGACCAAAACACCTGAAGAAGCGTTAAAAGGTATTCGCCTGGTTGTTTGTGATGTTGTCAGTGATATGAAAAAAAATGCAGAAGCAATACCAGAGCCGCTTTCCTGCCGGAATTACAGTGGCAAATTTTTAGTTCGAGTTCCTCCAGAAGTTCATAGAGATCTGGCCATTCAAGCATCTGAAAGTGGAATAAGCCTGAATCGGCTGATAAATGTCCGGTTGACTAATTGACATTAAACCAATTTCTAAGCATCCAAACAAACCACCCCAGTCACCAATACTTATCTCCCCTTTCCTATTGCCCATCATCCGCAGGGGTTTTTGACTAAGTCTGATATGTTTGGTAATATCTTCCAGGAGAATTAAATATTCATCAAGAGTCAATTGATTTAATCTGTTACGGATACTTTGCAAATTTTTTGCAGGCATATTAAAATTTCCTGTCCAGTGAATTAAATGTAGGTGGATTGCAAGAGGCAAACGCTCTGCGACTATTTTAACTTTTATGGGAAGTGTAAGCAAGGAAAATTGCTAAACAAGCATATTATCTTGTAGCAAATTTCAACCTCAAGGCCGCACCCGCCCCCCCTCGTCCACAAAAAAAAGCCCCAGCCAAACGGCCAGGGCCTTTTCTCTAAATCTCAAATCCTATCTCAA
>CAZTWC010000209.1:0-6885 GCA_964617105.1 uncultured Myxococcia bacterium | reverse complement strand
TGATTTGGTTTTTGTTCAACCCCAGCAGCCAACGGCCAGGGTTATCTCCAGAATAATCAGCAGTCCCAGGCACACCAAGAGGCTGATATCTGCCCTGGCAGAAAATATTCGTAAATACGAAGATAGTTTCGGTAAAATAGACGGCAACCTTTTAGATTTGGAAGACCTGTTAGTTCACTGAAATTTTTATCTCTCAACACCGTCCGACAAAATGGGTCCCACCCTTTCCCTCCAGGGCATTGGCCAGGTTATCCGGTGATGTGATTACGCCTCGTTTTCCACCTTTTTTTAAGAATTGCAGGATCGCCTCCACTTTTGGCCCCATACTGCCCACTGGAAAGTGCCCCTCCTTGATCAACTGTTCCAACTCATATATGGTGAGTGCTCCCAGAGCCCGCTGGTTTGGTGTATTATAATTCTTATATACTTGAGGCACATCGGAAAGGATAATCAGGATATCGGCATTGATCTCGGTGGCCAATATGCTGGAGGTGAAATCTTTGTCTATAACTGCCTCCATACCCTGGTAGTCGTTGTTGGCATTTTTCATAATAGGTATTCCGCCGCCGCCGCAAGCGATGACAATATGCCCATTGGCCGCCGCCTCTTTTATGGTACGGTGTTGGATCACCTTAATAGGATAGGGTGACGGTACCACCCGCCGCCATCCGCGACCAGAATCTTCTACAATATCCCATCCCAGATCCTGGGCTCTTTTTTCAGCCTCCTCCTGGGAGAGAAAGGGTCCGATGGGCTTGGTAGGTTTGCAAAAGGCAGGATCCTTATCATCGATTAAAACCTGGGTGATCACGGTGACCACATATCGCTGAATATTGCGCCGGCGTAATTGGTTAAGCATGGACTGTTGCATCATATATCCCAGGCTGCCTTCAGTATTGGCCACTAGTACATCTAAAGGCATGGGCGGAACCTGGTCCCTGGTTAATTCGTTTTTTAACAACAGAGCGCCTACCTGGGGTCCATTACCATGGGTGATGACAATGTTGTAATCTTTTTCCACCAGGTACATTAAATAACCGCAAATAGCCTCGGCGTTCCTTTCATGGTCCCGGATAGAGCCCTTTTCTCCCGGTTTGATAAAGGCGTGTCCGCCCATGGCCACAATTATAGTAGGTTTGTCTTGCTCATCCATTATGGTATCTCCTTGAAAATTTTGTTTCTTCGGGCTATATTTGTTGTTAAGTTACCTGCCGTTCTTTTGATTAAAGATGTCGGTAATCAGAGTTTTAAAAATATTAAAATACCTTAGTCCGCCCTGAGTAGGCCACTTGATCTCTTCGGTATCGCAAACCGAGGAGATAGAACTGGTATTCATATCTATTTTTAGTTGATCCAGGGCTGCCTGGCGCTCTTTGAGATCAACAATTTTTTGAATTTCATCAATTTGGCGCTGGAGCCCAATCCCCTTGTTTATACTGTTAGATACCCGGGAATGGGTAGCACTGTCTATTAGGTTGTGCTTCAGTTTCAGGTCGTTAAGCCTTAGCGCCGCCTCATAGGTGCTGTTCACCAGTTCATCGCGGCTTAGCCATTTGCTTTCGTAATTGAGCATATATTTCCAACTGGGGGCTAAAAGATGCTGGCGGTAATCCTCCAAATCCTTAAAGAGGATTTTATATCCATAAAACTCGGCGTTTTCATAGATTAGGCTGCCGGGATCGATAAAAGGAGCCAAAGGAGCGATAAAGGGAAACACTTTGGGGCCAAACCGATCCATCAGGTGTTCACAGTAGTCAATGGTTTTTCTAACCGAAACAATATCTTGCCCTGGCATACCGATCATAAAGAATATGTCGTATTTGGAAGCGCCATGCTTTAGTGCCCATTTGATATTATTTTCCAACTCCTGGTTAGAGTAGTGTTTACCTGAATGTGCCCTCACATTTTGGTCGTGGGATTCTGGCGATATCTCAAAATCAAAATTTTCCACCGATGATGCCACCAGGCGGTAATGATCCTCGGGCACCACTGAGAAAAATTCAGTAACCAGGTGATTTTTTAGACCGATTTTTTTTATACCCTGGAAGAATGTTTGGGCGTATTGGTGGCCCGGCTGCAGCAGATCACCCACAATGAAGATAGGTGCCTGAGAAAAATGGCTGGTTTGGGCAACATCGGCCACTACAGTTTGAACCGGTCGAAAAGCCGGACAGGGGCGGTTGGCGTAGTGAGCCAGTCCAAAGTTGGAGCCGCCACAGATACCGCAGTCCTGACTGCATCCCCGGCAGGTCATAACCACGGTTATGGGATAGCGCCACCAATCGTGAATGGCTGTGCAACTTATTGGGTCCACATATTTGGTGGCATTGGAGAACATAAAACTATAGTTGTTGCTAAAGTCGTCCAACTGCTCGGGGACATGGCTAAACTGGTTGACCTTCACCTCGCCCTGGATATTTTTCCAGGTTAAGTTGGGGACACTCCGGTATTCCCCATGGTATTTAATAGTCCGCATCAGGCGTAAAAGTGGCTCTTCGGTGGAGTCTCCCCTGATGACAAAATCCACCTGGGGGTATTTTACCAGTTGATGGTGAAAATAGGTGGAGGATAAACCGCCGAAAATAACTGGAATCTGGGGATGCAACTGTTTACATATCTTGGCCACCTCTAGACTGCCGTGGGCGTGGGGCAGCCAGTGCAAATCGATACCAAAGGCCAGTGGCTGTAACTGTTCAATAAGTTTTGCTGGCTGAAAATTTTTATCTTGCAGCATCCGGTAGGCCAGGTTGATAATGGCTACTTTAAAACCGGCCCGGTGCAGGTATTCCGCCATGGACACAAAGCCGATTGGATACATTTCGAACACTGGGGTGGAAGGTACCACATCGCTGATAGGGCCGAAGAGGATCGATTTTTCCCTAAAGTCGAATACGCTGGGAGCATGAAGAAAAACAAAATCTGGTTTATTAATAGAGTATAGAGGGTTCATGCAGGATTCACATATTGTTGGCGTTAAAAACTGTGAATATAGTGGGCAATGGCCGGGTAAATTCCTTTGGGCGTTGCCAGCATGGTATCGGAGATGGGCTCACCCCGCAGTAGTTCGCCAAAATCTACCCGATTACCATCCAAGTAATGGATTTCACCACCGGCTGATTGCAGGATTATTGCTCCGGCAGCGATATCCCACAGGTGCACATTGTCGATTAGTACAGCGGAAACTGTCCCTCTGGCCAGGTAGGCCAGGTGGGCTGCGGTAGACCCAAAACTGCGTAATTTGCCAGGGTAATCTACGGTATATTTTTGGTGAAAGCGGGAGTAGGTCAACATGGTTGAATCGTTATCTTCTCCACTGCAATCGGTGACCTGCAACTCTTCACCATTAAGAAATGCCTTGTGGTTATAAATGGAATAATAGGTCTCTTCAGTGGCAGGCATGTTTACAACTCCCACGGCGGGTTTGCCGGAGATAAACAGGGCCATGCTGATACTCCAGATGGGCACCGAGCTAGAGTAAGCTGAGGTGCCGTCCAAGGCATCTATAACCCAAACATAGTCGTCCTCTTTTGGGGGAGTATCATCCGGGTGATAGTTTTGACCAAAAATATTGGATTTGGGGAAGTATTTTTTCAGTTCTGAGTTGATAAATTCAAAGGAGGCCAATTCTACCTGAGTTACCAGGGATTCGTCATAGACGAAACTCTGCTGATAGTGACTCATTGCTATTTGACCGCATTGAGTGGATAGGCTGATGGTTAATTCTAATAGTTCATTTAATTCTGCATAGGTGGTATCCCAGTTTTTCATATCATTCTTCTTGGTTGAATTGAAGTATACATAAATTTGACTTGCTGTGGCAGGTGAAATAAAATAATATCAGGATGGGCACAATAACAATCAATCCATTGTTGTGTCAAGCATATTTTGGATTCTTAGGAGAATTATAGATGTCTAAAAATCGCCAAAAAAAGTTGGCGGAAATAAAAAAACCGGTGAAGAGGAGGCGTTGGTCAGAATACAATGGTATAATTATTATACTCTTTTCGATCATCTCTTTTTTGAGTTTAGTCACTTTCAACGCTTCTGATAAATCTTTCAGCAGTATCAACAGTAAAGCCGGACAAGTGGACAATTTAATCGGAGTGGCCGGGGCCTATATTGCTGATCTATATTTTCAGAGTCTAGGCATGGTTTCATTTTTGTTGGTGGCCACTTTGTTAGCCGCAGGAGTGATTTTTTTTCTGGGTAAGCATGTGTTGTTCAAATCCTTTTTGCTGGTATGGCTTCCGTTGCTAATGGTGGATGTATCTATTTTAACCCACCTATTCTTTAAAGGCCGCCAGTTTTTTACTTATCCATCCGGTGGAGTCCTGGGAGAGTTGTTGGCAACTTACTTGATTGCCTGGTTTTCCCGGTTGGGCGCTTTTCTGCTCAGTTCAGTTCTGCTGCTCATAATTATAATGGCCCTCACTGGTTTCTCCCCACGGCGCTTATCTTTCCGGGCATTGGCTTTATTTTCTGATTTGTGCCGTCGATTTTGGCAATATGCGGGAAGGTTTTTGCAGCAGAAAAAAGAGT
This sequence comes from uncultured Myxococcia bacterium, assembly GCA_964617105.1. Classification (GTDB taxonomy): domain Bacteria; phylum CAZTWC01; class CAZTWC01; order CAZTWC01; family CAZTWC01; genus CAZTWC01. Next base: position 2,346 of record CAZTWC010000209.1, on the reverse strand, counting down.
TATGGAAAATCAGAAAAGCAGAACGGGCCGCAAAAGGGAAAGAAAATTTCCAAGATGGCCATGGGATTCGGGAAGGAAAACCGGCTGAAAATAAGGTTGAGAAGAGCGGAGAGGTTGAGAGTGTGGAACTCAATGGCGAGAGTATCACCATAATTCCTCCTACCGAAGAGGTGGTCGAGGATGAGCCTATGACCATCGCAGTCACCAAAGTCAGAGATGAGGATGAAATTGAACCGCCAATGCGATTAAACAACTTTGGTCAAATGCGCCTGCCGTCAATCGATCTTTTGGAAAGTAAAGATGACAACAGAGTTGAATACGATTCTGAAGAGTTGAAGGATAAAGCCGCTTTTTTAACCTCAGCCCTGGAAGATTATGGGATAAAGGGAAAGGTTACCAACATCCGGCCAGGTCCGGTGGTGATCCGCTTTGAGTTTAAACCGGATAAAGGGACCCGCATCAGCAAGATATCTTCTCTGTCCAATGATTTGGCCATGGCTTTAAGCGCTCAGACTGTGATGATTGAGGCGCCCATTCCAGGCAAGGATGTGGTGGGCATCGATCTACCCAATCAAAGACGGGCAACGGTTTATTTAAAAGAGATACTGGAGTCAGCGGTTTTTACCCAGAGTGAGTCCAATCTGACTTTGGCCCTGGGCAAGGATATCGAGGGAAAACCAGTGGTTGGTGATTTGGCAAAAATGCCCCATTTGCTGGTGGGCGGCGCTACCGGAGCGGGCAAGAGTATTACCGTGCATTCTCTGATTTGCTCTATTCTCTTCAAGTCCACCCCCGAGGATGTGCGTTTTATCCTGGTGGATCCCAAGATGTCGGAATTTTCCATGTACCAGGATATCCCCCATTTGCTGTTGCCAGTGGTTATTGACTCGGTGAAGGCGGCTCAGGCTCTGAAATGGGCGGTAGTAGAGATGGAAAGACGCTACGAGTTGCTGAATCATTTTAAGGTGCGGGATATCAAATCTTATAACCGGCGGCTGGAGAAACTAAAAGATAAGTCGGTTGATACCAATGATGTGAAAATTTTTGGAAGGAGCCAGGAACAAAATAGATCCGCTCAATTGACTGCCGAAAATGAGCAGGAAAATCTGGTAGAGGAGGAGATGGAAAAATTACCTTCGCTGGTGATTATAATTGACGAGTTGGCTGATTTGATGATGACCTCGCCCAAGGATGTAGAGCAGGCTATCTCCAGGCTTTCCGCTAAGGCCCGGGCTGCTGGTATCCACCTGATTCTAGCTACTCAGCGGCCATCTGCCGATGTGATAACCGGTCTTATTAAGGCTAATATGCCTTCCCGTTTTGCTCTGAAAGTGTCTAACCAGGTTAATTCAAAAATTATTTTAGAACAGACGGGGGCTGAGAACTTACTCTCTATGGGAGATATGCTGGCCATTCTTCCCAAACTGTCAAAGCCTTTGCGGATTCATGGCTCCTATGTATCGGAAAAAGAATTAAAGCGGCTCCAGCGCTTTTTAAAGTCCCAGGGTAAACCCCAATATCAGGAGGAGATATTAATTTCTCAGGAGGAGGACGAATTCCAGAAAAGCCAGGAGGAAGAGATGGACGAGAAATACGATTTGGCCGTGCATATTGCCGCCCAGGAGAGAGAGATAACCATCTCTCGTTTGCAGAGAAAAATGTCTATAGGCTACAACCGGGCAGCAAAGTATGTCGAGCGCATGGAGCGGAATGGAATATTGGGGCCCCAGGATAGAAACAAACCGCGCCAGGTGCTTATACCACCGCCGCCATAAATAGAGATTAACTTGTTACCAAAAACCTGCAACAACTGGGGAGTCGAGTTTTTGCTATTTGCGTTTGCTACAACTCTTTGGTGTTAAGTTGAACCTATGATATCCACAAAGATAAACTATTTTGAACATGGCCGTACCCGCAATATTATTGTCGGGATTGTGCTGATCAATCTGGTGGTGGCAGCCAGCACCATTGGCTATATCCTAATAGAAGATGTCACCCTGGTTGAATCGTTTTACATGGCGGTAATTACCATCAGCACGGTTGGTTTTGGCGAGGTCTTTCCTCTTTCCACTAACGGCAGGATTTTTACTGTTTTTGTAATTATCCTGGGCACATCTACGGTAGCGTATACTGCTGTCCAGTTGCTGGAATACATTATTGTTGGCGAGATGAGATACATTTTTGGGAGAAAACGGATGGAGCGTAATATTTTACGTACAAAGAACCACTGGATTGTCTGCGGATACGGCCGGATGGGCCGGGTGATTTGCAAACAGTTGAGAAGGGAGAAAATCCCCATAGTGGTGTTGGAAAAAAAACCGGAAGCAGTTGAGGAGTTAATTCAAA
>CAZTWC010000208.1:5666-6895 GCA_964617105.1 uncultured Myxococcia bacterium | reverse complement strand
CGATTGCCTCCTTCAAAGGGGGGCCAAAAAGGTATATTGTGTGGATGTTGGCTATGGGCAATTGGATTGGTCGCTGCGTACACGTCCCGAAGTGGTAAATTTTGAGCGGGTAAATTTTCGCTATTTTGATCCAGCGCTGATCCCTGAACCGGTAGACATTGTGGTTATTGATGTCTCCTTTATCTCTCTAACCAAAATCATCCCCAAGACCCTGGAGTTGCTAAAACTGGAAGGATTACTGCTTCCCATGGTAAAACCTCAGTTTGAAGTGGGTAAGGGCGAGGTGGGCAAAGGAGGATTGGTGTTGGAGCCAGAGAAGCAAATGGCCAGTTGCCAAAAGATCATAAGTTTTTGCCAGGAGGCAGGGTTGGAGTTCAAAGGACAACGCGCATCACAACTAGAGGGCGCCAAAGGAAATCAAGAGTTTTTCTTGTGTTTTTGCAACCATCCGTTCAAATCTTAATTTTCTGCCATTTGCCGCCGTAAAACCGGGCAAACATGGTCAATCCCAGCACTGTTATGTAGATTAAGGCCGCGCACCAGGCGCCGCTTATGCCAAAGTTAAAATAAAAAGTCAGCAGATATAAAAGGGGCAGGAAAAACAGCCAACTGAGGAGAATAGTCACTACCATGCACCAGCGAGTGTCCCCGGCTCCTCGCAAAACACCTATAGAAGTGACAAAAAGAGCGTCGAATACCTGAAAGCCGGCGGCAAAGAGAATGATTTGGCTGCTGATGGCAATTACCTCAGGATCCCGGTTAAATACAAAGGGCAACTGCTCCCGGAGTAATAGAAAGGTTATCCCCATACAGGCCATATAGGCAACACCAGTTTTGGTGGCTGTATAACCACACTTTACCGCGATCTTTGGTTTTTTAGCGCCGATATACTGACCTACCAGGGTTGAGTTGGCTACCGAGATAGCCACCCCGGGTAAAAAGGAGAGTTGAACTAGTTGCATAACAATATTGTGGGCAGCCAACTGTTTGGCTCCCAATTTGGCTACCATGCCGGCAAAAGCCGCCCATATAATCATTTCCATCAGCCAACTGATACCAACCGGAATACCGATCTTCAAAAAGGAGATTGTTTTGTTCAAGTCTAGCGATATTTTATCGGTATGGTATTTTTTTCGATAATGGGCGCCCAAAAAAATAGAGAGATAAATGGCGCTGCCAATCGCAGTGGACATCACTGAACCCACCGCTGCTCCCATTAATCCTAAAGG
>CAZTWC010000208.1:0-5656 GCA_964617105.1 uncultured Myxococcia bacterium | reverse complement strand
ATATAACTAAGAACTATATTTATCAGGTTGATAAACAGGGTGATTTTCATTGGGGTTTTAGTATTGCCGATGCCTCTGAAAAAACTTATGACACAGAAATTAGTAAACACAAATAGACTGCCCTGGAGTCGAATTTCCATATACCGGCTGGTAAGATCAACCAGACCAGGGTCCGGGCCGATTATTGCCAGCAGCGAATTCAAATTGGGGATAATAAGCAACAAAAGAAACATAAAATAGGTTATGCCAAAGTAAAATCCCTGCCAGGCGTAATTGCCGCATTGTTCATAGTTTTTGGCCCCCAATCGCTGTGAAACAAAAGTGGTGATTACTGTCAAGGTGCCATAGACCATACAGATAGTGGACCAGGTGATAGTGGAACCAAGTCCTACCGCACCCTGTTCTGGAGTTCCAACCCATCCCATTAAAAAAGTATCCACTGTCCCCATAAAGGATTGGGACAGCATAGAGATCATTACCGGATACGCCAGGGTAAGCAGTTCTCTGAAACCTCCTGCCGGAAAAGGCTTATTTTTGTTACGCTGAAGGGATATTTTTTGCATACAAATCTTGACAAGCATCCTTATTTGGTCTATGGTGTGACAATCTTTTCCAGGGAGGCTGGAAAAATAAGGGCCGTTAGCTCAGGTGGTAGAGCAACAGACTTTTAATCTGTGGGTCGAAGGTTCGAATCCTTCACGGCTCACCAAATACCTTTAAGGGTTGCAATTTTTGCAACCCTTTTTTTTTACAATTGCCTAAATCATATTCAAATATTCTACCATATATCATCTGAGGTAGGAAAAAAATATCGCTAAAATAGCAGTTGGTAGTTGCGGATTATTGGTTATAACTCCCCGCGGATTGATATTAGATATAACCAGTTGGAGATTAGTATTAAAGCCCCAATCCAGGGGAGCGATTTATTTTCTTTGTGACTTAAGTGCAGATGCGGCATTTTGGGGAGCAGCGGAGCCAGTACCAACACGTAAAGGGCCAAGAAAAGGATCAGCAAAAACAGGAGGGCGCCCAGGGGATTATAATGAAAGGCAATAGCAATATCCAGCCGGGCAAAGGCAGTGAAACTGCGGGTCATGCCACAACTGGGGCAGGGTAGGTGTAAATTGCGTAACAGGGGGCAAGAGAGCAGTTGCAATTGCCCTGGCTGCAGGGTAGCCAAAACCACCAGAGAAAGTCCCATGGCTGCGTAGATTTTATGGACTGTGAGCGGGATAAATTTTTTCCAGGTTATTTTCATTTAACCCTGTTCCATTTTGTTAATCTTGTCAAAATTCTTATTACAGCAGGTTACAGACCCGGTAGACAGGCTTGATTAATGGTTGGCTCAGCAGGCTTAGCCGCTTTTTTTTTAAACTTTTCTTTCAATTGTTGGTAAAAAACCCTGGTATTGTGAAAGCCGCGTCGCCGGTTGCGGTTGTTTCCCCGAAAAATGATCACCTCAATCCCCAATTGTTGACAAATCGGGCAGGAGCATTTTTTCCAGGGTTGACTGCGCAGGGTGCGCACTACGGCTTTTTGTTTAACCCTGGTATTGCCGGTCATTCGATTGTATTCAATAATCTCATCAGCCAGGGCTTCAAAGTTTTTTGGTTCCTGGTCAAAACTACGTAGATTTTTTAGTAGGGTCTGCTCCCGCTCCAGCAATTTATCCTGGCTAATGTTTAATTTATTCGCTTTTTCCTGCACTGGTTTGCGAAGGGCCTGGGGCACTCGTAAAGCGGTATAGAATTTACCGTTGCCAGTAAAATAGTTTTTATCCAGACTTAGCCAGGCCTGCCGCAGAAAAGAGGCGGAGTCTACACTGGATACTCCCAGTTTCCAATAGGTGTGAATATGTTCCGGACGGGCTATGCCAAAAAGGTGGAGGCGGACATCAGGCCGGCGAATCAAGTTGACCTGGCTTAGGATCTCGATAATATCCCGACTGGAAGTGCGAACCAAACCACCCAGACCGATACGGCGGTACCCCATTTTTTGCAACTCTGTAACCGCTCTGGCGTATGAGGATGGATCCCAGCCCTGGGCAGCCCCCAGAGGAATAAAAGGGGTGTCTCTCTGGCAGAGGCGAAAAAAATGCGCCGCGTTTTGCAGAGTTATCTCAAACCGATGCTTTTTCTCCTCCTCCTTACCTTTGACAATCAGGTGATCAACGCTGACCCCTATATCCACACCAATTGAACAGTAGTATTGATGAACATTTTCTACACTGTAAGGCGGATTGGGCAAATCGATATATTCAAAAGCGCCGCAGTCGCCCATGACCGGAATTTTTTTGGGGAGTCTCAAAAAGGCATGTACTCCTTTTTTCCGCATAAGCTGGCCTTTTATTTTCTTTTTCTCGGTAACTGCTCGAGAGATTAAGATGCCATCGTACGGCGGACAGGGAAAAATTTCGTGAGCATAGTAATCATCCTGGTTGTTGCGCCGTCCCGGGGACGATATCTCCCCGATAAAGTCAAAGCCAGGATCTACCAGATCGTCCCAATCAGGGAGAAAATAGTTGATCCGCTGTGGAACAAACAGATTTCTTCCCTTTTTCATTACTTTGTCCTGACTTTTGTAAGTGTCCGTCCGAAACTCTTTACTCCCTCTGCCCAAGGGCATCTCCCCCTGCCAGGGGGAGTCGGTCTGCTGACGCCGCCTTTGAAGATGTCTCCGAATTTTTGCAACAAAGTTGATTTCCGGACGGACACAATATATACTGAACTATAAGCTTTCTATTCGAGTAAAATTATTGTAAAATTTATAGTTTTAATAATCAACAATTTATTTGTTTCAGCAAAGAAAATAGCACTATGGATCAAGATAAATTAATAAAAGATTTAAAGTATCAATTAGTCGAAAATAAGCGGTTGTTCGATACTCTCTTCAACCATAGTTACATTGGTATGGCAATAGAGGATGAAGATCGGCGTCTTTTGCAAGTCAACCAGAGCCTTTGCCTGATACTGGGCTATTCCGAAGATGAACTGCTAAAAATTACCCTACCCAAGATAACCCATCTTCATGATGTCAACTACGATTCCAAGCAGGTGGAAGAATTAAAAAAGGGCCAGATCTCTTTTATCAAAACCGAAACCCGTTTTATCAAAAATGGGGGTGAGGTGTTTTGGGCCTCTTTGATGATATCCCCCATTGAAGTGAGAAAAGAGGATGACAGTAAGAGGTTTAACAGTGTGGTTATGCTCCATGATATTACGGCTAGAAAAAGAGCTGAAATATCTATGATAGAGAGTGAAAACAAATTTCAGACTATCAGCGATTTGGCTCACGATTCTATTTTTATGGTGGATGAAAAAGGTAGAGTTATTTTTTGGAATCAGGCCACCGAAAGGTTATTTCTCTACAAATCTCAAGAAATGCTGGGTAAGGATATTTATGCAGTTATTCCTTTACCAGAATTTATATCCTTTGAGCCAAGACTTTTACACAAGTTGAGAAAAAAATGGAGTGGTGTTGTAGCTGACCGGGCGGAAGAGTTATGGTTAGAAAGAAAAGACGGTTCCCGGGTGGCGGCGGAGATTGCCCTCTCCACGGTAAAGTTGAAGGGCAAATGGAATATTGTGGGAATTATTCGCGATATCACCCGCCGTAAGAAGGAGGCGGAGCAGGAAAGAGAAATGGCGGTGCTAAAGGCCACAGCCGAGATGGAAAAACAGAAATCTGAAGAATTGGTCAAGACTTATAATAAATTGGAGAAAACCTACAACCAACTAAAACGTACCGATGCCGAACTGCGGCAGGCTATGCTGGAGGCAGAGGCAGCCAACCAGGCCAAGAGCGCATTTCTGGCCAACATGAGTCACGAGATCCGTACTCCCATGAATGCTATTTTGGGCATGGCGGAATTGCTGAATGAAACCGTTATGGATGCTGAACAGCAAAAATATCTGGACACTTTTCGCTCGGCGGGCGGTAATCTGCTGGCTATAATCGATGATATCCTCGATTTTTCCAGAATCGAAGCCGGGCAACTGCTGTTAGATGAGAGGGAGATGGACTTATCTGGAGAAGTGGAAAAAATATGTGATATGCTGTCAGTTAAATCCTATGCCAAAGGATTAGAGTTAGCCCACATAATTTCTCCTGAGATACCAGTCAATTTAATAGGTGACAGTGGCCGGTTACGGCAGATTCTTACCAACCTGATAGGTAATGCCATCAAGTTTACCGAAGAGGGGGAGGTGGTGGTGCGGGTGGAAAGTGTAGAGAGAACCAACCTGGTAGGGGAAACAATAGAGTTCCTATTTTCAGTCAGGGATACCGGTATTGGTATTCCTGAAGAGAAGTTGAAGGCCATTTTTAAAAGTTTTACCCAGGTGGATTTTTCCATTACCCGGGAATATGGCGGCACCGGATTGGGACTGGCTATTTGCAAAAAATTGGTGGATTTGATGCGAGGAAAGATTTGGTGTGAAAACAACCAAGATCAGGGGAGCCTTTTCTGTTTTACAGCGGTTTTTACCCTGGACCATAAAAAAGCGGAACGAATTCAGACTATTGGACGGGACTTGACTGGATTAAGAACGCTGGTGATAGACGATAACTCAACTGTCCAGGAGATACTAAAGAATAATCTAGTCGGTTTGGGGGGTAATGTAAAGTGTGTTGGAAATGGGGCGTTGGCCCTGGATGAAATTAAATCTACTTTAGGAGGAAAGCAAAAGTATCCCATTGATTTGATCTATCTTGACAGTCGTATGCCAGGTATGGATGGATTCCAACTGTTGGCCAGTTTGAAGGAACTTGCGCCCGAATTGGTTGCCAAAACAATAATGATGTTGCCCTCCAACTATCGGAGGGGTGATTTTCAACGGGCCATGGAGGATGGCATAAAGGCCCTGCTGGTTAAACCTGTTACCCTCAATAAGATTAAAGAAGCCTTGGAATCGCTGTTTGGAAAAACCAGAAAAAAGGTCAAAAAAGAAATTAAGGTGGACCGTTCAGAGTCAAAGGGCTCCAAAGTGGGTTTTGATATCCTGCTGGTAGAGGATTTAGAGGATAATCGTTTGCTGATAAAGGCCTTTTTAAAGAAAACTAATCATAGGATCGATATTGCTGAAAATGGAAAAATCGCGGTAGATAAATTTATCAGCAAACGTTACCATTTAATCTTTATGGATATGCAGATGCCGGTCATGGACGGTTACACCGCCACCAGAAAGATAAGAGAACTGGAAAATCAGCAGAATAGACCGGTAACTCCAGTATTGGCTTTGACTGCCTATGCCCTTAAGGAAGAGATCCAAAAGAGTATTGATGTTGGGTGCTCAGGTCACTTGACTAAACCCATAAAAAAGGCCACGCTAAAGAGTGCTATTTTAGAGTATGCCAATAAGGAGTGATATAAATGTTTAAGCGATTGCTGGTTGCTAACCGGGGCGAGATTGCACTGCGAATTATCATGGCCAGTAAGGAATTGGAAATCGAAACTGTGGCTATTTACGCCGAGGCTGATAAAACTTCACCCCATTTGGATGCTGCCGATTTCAAAGTATGCATAGGCCCGGCTCAGAGTGGAGAAAGTTACCTGAATATGGATGCTATTCTCGAAACAGCCCACAGTTACTCTTGCCAGGCGATTCATCCGGGTTTTGGATTTCTTTCGGAAAATGCCGATTTTGCTTTAGCTTGC
>CAZTWC010000207.1:0-6923 GCA_964617105.1 uncultured Myxococcia bacterium | reverse complement strand
TAAAAATATTAGTCATATTAAACAGTTGAAAGTTAAATATATTTAAATCGATACCAATCTATTACAAACTCAATATATTCTGACTATAATATATAATTCCAAGGAAATTGTAAATGGTGAGCAGGTCTGCTTGAAGAAAAAAATGATATTTTATTTTACCGTTAGTACAGGTGGTCAATTCACATTATTTTTGGTGGGATTTGTTAACGTAATGTCAACCGAAAGTTGACCACCTGTGCTTGAAAAATCAAGGCAAAATTGGACAAAGCATTATTTCTGTCATTCCAGCGAGGCTTGTCCTCAACTTGATAAACTATCTAAGGCAATCGGAGTAACTCCGGTGATAAAAACCCGGTCTACAACACCTTATAAAACAAATAACGAAACAAGAATTTTCCCATGACAGAGTGTAAACAATTAGAATTTAATTTACAAACAGAAAATGCTGTAAATCGAAAAGTTTTAGTGACCAATAATGGAACCCCCCCATCATCATAAAGGTCCAAATTGGTTGCACTAACCTAAAATTGACCAGCAAATGCTCATAATTAAATTACCAGTTGACAATAGTTACAAAAATTCATATAAAATATAAAGAATAACAAGTAGTTTTATACTTTTGGGTTTCCCTGTCCCAGACTTTGATTTGGAACAGAAGAGAATACAAGCGGAGAAAACTTTTACCAGAGCATTATTCATGGTTATTGAAAGGTTAAAAAACGAATCCGGTCAGGTGATGACCGAATATGCCCTTTTAACTACTCTGGTGGCTATAGTAGCAGGGATAGTTGGAGCATCGCTCTTATATCCGCTAATCGAATATTATCGCTTTATAACCTTTATAATAGAGTTACCTTTTCCCTGACCAGGTTCAGGCGATATAAACCAGGCATCTGGTTAAGTCAGATAAATACTGGCCCTGGGAATAAACTATATAATACCCGAGAAAAAATTTAATTAAGGAGAGTGCCCAATGAAAAAGATAAAATCTTTTTTTAAAAATTTCCACCAAGATCAAGAGGGGGCCACCACTACAGAATATATTATTATTATAACCCTGATTGCTATTGCCTTAACGGCGATCATTACTGGTTTTGGCCAGGATATTGCGAATTTATTCAAATCTCAAGGAAAAGAACTTAATACACTCGAAACAACAAAAAAATTGGAGTAATAACTAGTAAATTAGCCTGATACGCGAAACCCTGAGTAATCTATATTAATTCCAAAGCACCTTGGAATTATACTATTACCCATATTTTCACCTAATAAAATATTGCTATATACAGATTGATTATATAGCAATTGATTGAACCAAAGATTCTAAAATCTATTGTCTTTTTATCCTGGGATATCCAGCAATGGAAGAGTTACTTAAAAATGGACAAATTACCTTGACTCCAACCGCTTTAAACCTGTTAAGCCAGGATCAATTACAAGAGTTTAGCCCCAACGATTTTGTTACTTTGCTTTACTATTTGGGAATAACCAGCATTAAATCTCCTATGGGCGAACAGATTACTTTTACTATTCCTAACTATGTAATTGGTAAATTGTATTGGAAATTTTTTATTAATTTATATATTTTGATTTTTGTGGGTGATAAATGCCAGGTATGTGAGGAAATAGGTGATTGAAAGTCCTATAATTATTACTGCTTTGTCCATTCTGCTGCTATATTGCGCCTACACCGATAAAAAATATGAAAAAATCTTTAATCATGCCACTTATCCGGGAATCCTTCTGGGGATTTTTCTTAATGTTTTTCTATACAGATTAGACGGTCTATATGCCAGTTTTTTAGGCTTTATTATAGTTTTTATCCCCTTTTTCCTGCTTTTTATGTTTGGTGCCATGGGTGGGGGTGATGTGAAATTAATAGGCGCTATCGGCGCTTTGGCTGGATATCCTCAAGCCATCAATTTGGTGTTGTATTCTATCATTGCCGGCGGATTATTGGCTATAATTCTGTCTATTTGGCGTAAAACCCTATTAATAAACTTAAAGAATTTGGGCCGGTTTTTCTTATATTTTTTTATGCCTAATTTAAAGACGCAGCCAATAGAAAAAAAAGATAGAAACTCTTTGCCCTTTGGGTTGGCAGTTTTATTGGGGAACTTTCTGTGCATGGTAGATTATCATTATAAGATAGTTCAATTTTACCCCCTCTTCCCTGGGTAAAGGAGGATAGTTGGCCTGCCTGGACTGAGGGAATACAGGTTCTATTTTGGTTTTATTAGATGCTAATATTGCGCTTCACATCACGTTTAATCGGGAAAAAACTGGAAAAAGTAAATTGGGGGCCAACCAGTGGCGCTGCCATGACCGAATTTATTCTCATATTTCCAGTGGTGATGCTGCTGGTGATGGGGATTATTCAGTTCTCCCTGGCCTATACCGGGAAACTTTTACTTGAATATGCTGCCTTTTGTGCTACCAGGGCGGCCATAGTAATAATTCCAGATGAAGACCAGGAAAAATATCCTGATGAAGAGGCTAACAGAGTTCTGGTGCAGGGCGAAGATTCTGCCAAAATGGAGAGAATCAAAAAAGCAGCAGTAATGGCAATGATCCCTCCTTCACCCAGGATTGACACCTATTTAGAATTTCTAAAAGATAATCTGGCAGATTTTATTCCTAAATTGTTACAAATACCATCTGATTATGAAGAGATCACCAGAATACTATTACGGGTTGGCGATAATAATATGGTTATCGGTGATGGTGGCAGCAGGGGGTTAAGTGTGGCCAAAGCGGTTGATTATGCTCCGGAGAGTTCTTTGGCAAGTTACAAAGTATTCAAAACCGGACTGAAGTTGCCGTATGCTTTTTTGGGCACAGGAGTCCGGCTATTTAATCCCAAAGACAATGGACCTTTACTCAAGGATGGCGAAACCGAAACTTTTGATTACTCTTCTGGCGATGATGTGGGAGTAGAGGTAACCTATCTTTTTTTCTGCGCCATTCCATTGGTAAATAAATTGTTTGGTATTCAAATAAGAGACATGGATAAAGAGACGCTGGATGATTTAAACCAAGTGTTTGACAGTAACTATTCCCTGCTAAAAATGGGAGTACCAGGTTATTACCTGATTTTGCGCAGTCGATATGTGCTGCCTTTGGAGAGTCAATATTCTTGGGTATCAAAAAGGCAGAATATAACCCATTTAGTTGAGATAATATGCTGAAAATATTTACCAATCAACTTAAACGTCTACATCACGACAACCACGGTCAGGCCATAGTCTTTATCGCGCTGGTGATTTTTGTGCTGGTCGCCTTTGCGGTGGTGGTGATAAACACCGGCGCTCGGGTACACCAGAAGATCCAGATGCAGACCGCTGCCGATGCCGCCGCCTATTCCGGCGCTGCAGTAAAAGCCAAAGGGATGAACATGATAGTGTTTGTCAATATCGTCATGGTGTTGATAATGAGCATTATAGTGTTACTGAAGTTTTTGAAGATAGCGGTAGATGTTTTTATATATACATTGCTTGGTATCTGCGTTACTTGCGCATGGACCTTCTTGTTTACTGCTGGATTATCATGTGCTGCGTGTGGTTTAGACTTAGAAATAAAATTGTGGTGGTCCAGGGTACAACATATGATCGATAATATAATCAAAGTGTTAGAAAAAACAGAAATAATTTTAATGAAGGTACAAAAAGTGATTGCCAAAACAGTGCCGGCCTGGGCCATGGTTGAGAGTTTCCGGGTTGGCAAAGCCAATAATGCTGATTTGGTGTTCTGGTGGCCGCCTTATTGTAAATTGCCAGCAGAAAAAGGATCATTGAAAAACCTATGTAATCAGGTAGCGACATATGCCAGAAATGCAATTAAAAAAATACCAGTTGTTGGTAATATTATAGACAAAATTAGTATTATAGAAAAATATGCAAAAGAGATCGTTAATGGAATTGTGGCAATTTTATGTGATGATAAAACCTCTTTTGATGTAAAAATAACTACTGGCAGTAAAGATTGCGTTCAATGCAGAAACAAAAGAGAAGATCTGGAGAAAACTATATGGAAAATGGATTTAATAAGCAGCATTTACCAGGTTAATAGATTTGAAAAATACCCAATTAGTGATAGCGGAGGCATATGTAATCCAATTAAAGAAGAAAAAAAATTATATTCAATGAACCAATCTCAATTCAAATATCCTAAAAAGGTAGTAGATGAAAATTTTGCAATAAAAGGTAAAGATAATCTGGTGGTTTACAGTGGAATAGAGGTGAAATATAAGCGTTATAAAATGAAAAATATGCGTTATCAGAATAACCATTCTACACGCATAAGAATCTTGGAAAATTGCCCCCAAACATCTTTGAAGTTCAAATATTCTGAACCAGATGATGCAAAATCAAAATATCCAGACTGTAATGATGTTTATAAATTCCACGAAGTGTACACTTTTGATGGTTGCATCTGGAAAGAGAAAAAAAAGTTCAAAACAGAATTTGATCAAACTTCCAGAGATATTGCCCCCGCAGTCCTTCCAAAGGGAATTAATGTTTTACGAGAGGCAGGGGAACTCTCCTTTGCGGCTTTTGCCTACAAAAGTGGTATAAAATCCGAGGTGCTAAACAAACTCTTTGACCAGGGTAATGAAGGTAGCAGGATAATTACCTTTGCCGAAGCAGAATTTTACAACTCCTCCTGCCAGGCAAAGGATGCAGATTCTGACGATAAGGTAAGCTGTCTATGGGATTTGGGCTGGAAAGCCCGGCTGGTGCCTTTTAAATTGCATGAAAGGCCGGGAGGATATTCCGATTCCTTGCTGGAGGCTAATAAAAAAAATAACGACCCCAACTCTAACAGCAAAGTGAATGAAATTATCAAATACATGAGTGGCAGCAGTGGTTCCCTAATGGAGAAGATCGGTGATATGATGATTGTCCATTAAGCCCCCTGCACTCTATCTCAACTGGAGGAAATGGCGCAGTTTTTGAGTTGTATATAAACCTGGTTGAGGTATTATAAAGCCCACAACCTTTATTTTGGAGGAATATGAGATCTGAGCGAGGTCAATCTATGGTGGAGGTGGCGATTATGCTGCCTGTTTTTCTTTTGATTATCGGGGGGATAATCTATTTTGGCCAGGCTTATGTGCTTAAGCAGCGGACCCTGATGGCAGCCCGCTATACGGCCTGGAAAAAGGCTAATGGCCAGGGAGTGGACCAGGAAATGAAGGATATGGTGGCCAATATCTATTTTGGTGGTATGGTTGATAACCTGCACATCTCTGGGATAGATGAATCTGATTTTGATAAGGAAGATTTAAAAACCAAAATGGAAAGCCTGAATGATAACCAGGAGATAAACCAACAGGTCCCTGAAGAACAAAACAATAATGTTACCTCTATAGAAGATTCGGCTCAAAACGATAATTCCATTTCTAAGGATGACGCGGATTCGGATGGGATTATTGGCCGGACTCTCTCTTTTGCCGGCATATCTATCGGTATTAAAAGATCCAGGGTCGATTTTGATTATAACTCCTCTTTTATGAAGGGAAAATTAAAGGCCACCCTCTCCGATGATTGTGCGGTGTATAATAATCATAATCCCAATACTGAAGCCGATTCTGATTTGCTCACTGATCAGGTGGGAACTTTTGATACGTTGTCAAAATGAAAACGTTTTTTAAAATATTACTAAAACTCTTATTGGTTTTTGGTCTGTTTTTGTCGGTTTTTATCGGCCTTATCCATTATTACAATCCCTTTCGGCAACCTCAGGCTTTAGCTACGGTTTTTATGGAGCATGGCGGTCCTATTATGGGTATTCCCAAATATTTGGGCTTGGCAGGTGAAAAAAGTAGCGGGCAGATGGAACTCTCAATCAATAATCTGCCGGTTTTTATGGAGTTCGATCATACTCAGGATTCTATCAAGCAGGTGCTTGACTTTTATTGGCCGCAGATGGATAGCCGGCCGCCCCTGAAAAGATGGGTAGAAAAGATTGTAGGAAAAAATTGGTATAAGGAGGCGGCTTTAAAATACCTGGTGGAGGAGATTGGGTTTTCCATGCGGGTTGAAAATGAACACAAGGGGGTATTGGTATCTTTTTTACCTGCTTTTGTAGAGGATGACAACCTGGAACAGTTGACCCAGCGGCTGGAGCGATTTAGCAATACCGGTAATATCTCTGAGTTTTTTCAACCCAAGATGGTGATGGCGGAGGCCCAGCCCAACCAGGGCACCCGCTATACAACCTTTTATCCTGGAGGTAATTTTAGTATCCACAATTTTGTGGCTGACCAGGGGCAGGATACGCCAGGCAAAGATATTCCCCATGTGCCCCGTTTTCCCGGTTCGGTGAGAGTGGTTTCTGTGGAGCACAAAAGTTCTCCATCGGGGTATCATCTGGTGGTGTATAGCATTCAAGAGGAGGTTGAAAGGGTGTATCAATTTTATCTGGGGGCCATGGGAAATAAGGGGTGGAAAATTTCTGAATCTCATGATGAAGCCCTGGACAAGATAGACCCGCAGAACTTGACAGACAACCAATTGACCGGGGAAGAGAAGAGTATCCATTTTATGCGTCAACAAGAGCAATGCCATATTGTGGTGGGGAACGATAAAAATGAGGTAAGGATTCCTGTTGACGATTCTATAAGAAATACCGAAGTTACGATTATCTATTGGGAGAGAACTTCATGAAAAAATCGGTGCTCATTTTTGCGGTAATCTTAGGAGTGATAGGTATATTGATCCTATGGTTATGGTCAAACAAATTTAAAAAAATGCACTCTTTGGGGGAAACAGCCAAAGTATTGGTGGCGGGTCGCAATATCAAGCCTGGTATCCCTTTGAAAAAAAAGTGGATCCGGGTCAAAAAAATGCCTAAACGATTTTTGCACAACAAGGCAGTTCTTTATTCAGAGGCAGAAATGATTATTGGCAATCAACCCCTCT
>CAZTWC010000206.1:0-6924 GCA_964617105.1 uncultured Myxococcia bacterium | reverse complement strand
TCTTTGATGCTATTACCATCACCGCCATCAGCGGGTGCCAAAGTGTGGGATGTTGAGATTGACGATGGAGGCACTACAACAGTTTCTTGGCAGATGGTTAAAGAGATGGAAAATGACAATTTGGTTTCTATTAAAAAAACCCCTGTTAACGTTATTAAAATTATGGGAACAATAAACGGTGCAAATCAGGCTCTCGATCTCTCAAAGGCAAAAATAAACATCAACGGTGGTATCTCTAGTAAATACCATACCACCTCTGGTCTACTCCGTGAAGCCAAAGGGATGGTAGAGTTAGAGATTGACGCTGAAGGTATGGAGACGAAGTATATCAATAGGGTTGAGATTGTTGGTGTGGGTACTACTATTAATCTAGACCAGAAATCTCTGGGAGATATTGAAGATGCAATAACTTCTTATTTGTATGGACCTTCAGATTCCACAGCAGCGGTTGATGATAGCACTATGATGGACACCCTGGAACAGAGTGACTATTTTGACAAGGAGCAGTTTGAACTTGCTATGGAAGATCTCTATAAGCAGGTTAGTCAGGCCAATGAGATTAGTCCCAAAGAGGGTTTCAAAATCTATTCAGATATCAAAGTGTTAATGAAGGCTGCCCCTCAGCACACTTTGACTAACTTGGAAAAATGGTTGGAGCAAAAAGAGAAACTCAATAGCTTTGCACTCAACAGCATTATTGATGCCTTAGGGGAGAGTGGAAACAGTGGAGCCCATCAGATGTTATCTAAAGTTGTATTGGACAACAACATGGATATTTCTACCAGAAGCCAAGCAATTCAGGCTATGGGAGAGATCACTGCCCCCCAACCTCATGATGTGAACCCTTTAATGGATATTTACTCTTCTGATGGGCAGGATCCATCTTTACAAGAAGATGCATCTCTAATGTTGGGCAAAATGGCCGACAGCATGAAAAAAGAGCATCCCGAGTCTAGAAAAGAGATCTTGTCCAGATTGGCTCAAGACCTGCAATCAGCCAAAGATCCAATGAAACAAATAGGGCTTTTGAGTGCTTTAGGTAATAGTGCTCCTCTGGAATATATGGATTTAATTATTAGGTACACCCAGAGCACTAACCATGAGGTTAGAGGGGCTGCGGTTAATGCGCTTCGATTTATCCCATCTTTAAAGGCGGGTCAGGTTATTTTAACCATGCTGAAGACCGATCCCAGTGAAATAGTCAGATCCTCTTCCGCCTATACTCTTGGTTTTGCCTTTTTGCCACCTAACTATGTGCAATTACTAATTGAAATATTTAGTAAAGAGAGATCCGCCTTAGTTGTTATTAAGGCGATCCACTCTTTAGTGCAAAAAGGGGAGCAAGTTGTTCCTCTGTTTAGCTACCTGGCTAATTCTTCAATTCCAGAGGTTGCCAAGGAGGCTTCTGAAATTATGACGGGGGGTCGGTAATACGACCGATTGAAATTTATACTTATTTTTGCTATTTTTATAGATGTGGCAATTTTTCTTTTTACTCTGTGGGGGGAGCAACCAATGGTCTTTTACTGCAATCAGGGTAACACTTTTTACTCTTCTTTTCCTTTTTAGCGCTAGCGCTGTATGGGCAGGTGTATGTGTTAAAGACCCGGCTAATAAACAAATTATTTGTAAATGGGAGTACACTAAAAGAGTTGGGAGTAATGATGTTGGAGCCAGTCACCGATTGTATATTGATGGTAAAGCGGCTCTTGATGACACCCATGCCATTACCGGAGCTGACTCAACTGTCTGGTTATATTTCAAAGTTTTCGGTAAGAGAGTTGGCGCCAACAAAAACATATTTAGTACCAATATAACCTATAGAGTGGCCTGTAACAAACGCCAGGGTTTAACTGTAAAATTTGTGGGGCATACCTATAAAACGCCCCAAATATTTAAATGTGGCAAGTGCTTTAAATATGCCAAATGGAATTATAGAAAGAACAAACAGTTTTACAAATACTCTGCCAACTTTGCAATTGGGCCGGTCCCGGTCAATGTATCCGCCTCGGTAGTAGGCAGTGTGGGCTTTAAGAGTCATTTCCAGGCTTGCGCTACTCCCCTTCTAAATCTAATGTATGGTGATTTTGAATCGACCCCTTACCTTTTGGTGCAGGGCAAGGCCTTTGGCGGAGTTGGTTATGACATATCTGGTTGGTCCCTAAAGGCTGGTTTAGAAAGTACTTTGAATTTTTTAGATGCTAAATTACCTAATTTGGGCCGCTTTGATGTTTTTCTAAACCGCTCTGCTGCTAAAGTTAGTTCTGACATCACTGTTAAGGCCATTAAAATGTACTTAAAATTGATTACCGAGGCCAATTCCAGCCGGTTTAAACATCCCTGCGGCATGATCTGTAACCGTTGGGGATGCAAAGTAAAAATGTGTCCCATGATATTTAAAAAGAGTTTTGATTTGGCACAATGGCCTAAAGGAGGAGGTGTCTACAATTATAAGAAGAATATTTTTAAAGGAAAATGGGGTATAACTTACTAAAATTTCTAAGATAAACCAAAACAGTTTGATAATTTATATAGTATTGACATTGTCAACATAAGTAATGAAACATTATTTAAAAAGGAGCTAAAAAATGGCTGATTGTGAAAAATTACCAAAATGCGGGTTTTTTAATGTCTATTACAAGAACAACCCGGCCATTGCCCAGTCTATAATCAAAATATACTGTAATGATTTTGACAAATCAGAAGCATGCGAACGGAAAATTTATTCCAAAAAACATGGTAATCCGCCAGAGGATAATATGTCACCCACCGGCAAAATACTTTAATTGGTGTATAGCAGCGTGACTACTGCGTTGCAAGTGCAATGGTGATAGTTTTTACCCGGCAAATTCCTTGATGAACTTATCGATATATTGTTGAAGTTTATCTTTATCTTGAGCGGGAATATCGATAAATTCGAGGCCAAAACCTTTGGGTAAATATTTGGGGGTATATTGCTCTTCTCTGATCCAGGCCACTTTTGATTCACATTTGATCTTGCCGCCACCTTCTGGTATTTCAAATTCAATCTGAACCTTCTCTCCTGCCTGGGGAACAATCTCTGCAATAACAAATAATCCTCCGTTGGAAATATCTTCCGCTGAAAAATAGGGGCTATTTTTAAACGTTTGATTATTAAACAGAGAAATAAAACTATTAAAAGGTTTTCGGGGCATTAAAAAGTTAGCCAAATTATTTCCCGTAACCGTAAATACCGGTTCGTTATATAATTTGGAAAAATAATGCTCAATTAACTCTTTATCTCCGTCAAATTCGTAAATACGGCCACAGTTGCAAATTGGTGGCGCAGGGTAGGTTTTTTGGCGAAAATATGTCATAAAATCGGTAGTAGTGACCAATAACCGGTAGTTTTCATTACATACCAGGCAATAGTACTCTAAAAAGAAGGAAAAGATATAGGAGTTATTCCCGGTAAGTTGGTCTACCAGACAAAACTGTTCAAAAATAGCAGAAGTAACCTTGATATACTCTATCTGTATTCGGTAACGGTTTATAGCATTGATCCAGGAGCGAATTCCATAAGAATTTACTTTTTCCACCCCCCCCAGGTCCATGATAATTTTATCTCCCATTTTATCGAATAAAGCATCGAAATCAGTATATTCATTGATAATACCATTAAGTTTTAAATAGTTTCCACTTTGAACAAAAGTTAATTCCTTGTTACTTTTTTCCATAAGTCCTTACCTTGAAATCATTATTAATGAACGGTTGCAGGTTTTGGATAAACCAGGTTTCCATGGGGGATAATATATACCAGAGAATCAGATTTTAGTTTTTGGTCGATTGCATTTTGCACTTCCTTTTTCCCGGTTAATTGTTTTAAACCTAAAGAGGAGGTTACTGCCTTTGGCAACTGGCTAAATAGCATTATATCAAACTCTTCGGCTAATTGGCGGGTAAAAAAAATCGACCGTGCTTCAGTCTGGTAATTTTTTTTCATTAAAGTAAAATATTCCGATCTTTTTTCAACTTTTAACCATTTGTAAGAGATATCTGAACCAAGACCTTCTCTGCAATTGGCAGTGAAGATAATGGTACCACCCTTTTTAGCGGCCAGGGATGCTGAAGTAAGTGCCTTGTAAGATTGCATCAGGGTAAGATCTTTAGGGTGTCCACCTGGAGAGACTATAACCAAGTCACCTTTTTTTGCAATGGGGATAAAAAAGTTGTTCTCAACAAAATTGCAGGCCTCTATATGAGAAGAGTAAGGATCGCCACAAAAAAAGCGCATAAAATTACCTTTGTCGTTCAACACCGGGTTGATGGCAAAGTGAGGGCCAACGAGATTCATTACTTTCAAGGAGTTATCGTAGATAGGATTGCCTGCCAGTAATCCAAGAGTAGCCTTTTTGTTTAAACGCTCTTTGGTGGGATGGAGAACCATTTGGTGATTTTGATTAATCGATTTTCTGGCGGCTATACCAGGCATTATAGTTTTAGGGCCGCCGCTAAAACCGAAAAAATGGTGCGGATTTACTCCGTTTATAGTGATGATTTTGTCAAATTTATTGACTATATCATTTATATATATCTCTACAGAATCGTGAACACCTAGATAGACCATCCTGTCCATATCATCACAGTCATGCTGGCAGGAATTATACTGATCATAAATCTCTTCACCAAGAATAGCCGCCATTTGCTCTCTATTCATGGTGGTATGGGTACCCCCGGCAAAGATAAAGGTTATATCCCTTTTTCTAACCCCCAAATGAAGCAACCTTTCTAAAAAAAACGGTAGAAATTTGTGAATACGGTAATTTCGGGTCTTATCCGGTACAATAAGTAAAATAGAGTCTTCTTTACAAACTACCTGGTCAAGGCTTTTCTCTCCAGAGTTGTCCAAAGCCCGACAAAAGGCTTGTTCAATTTCCTGGTCTTCAATAACCTCTTTCCCCAGGTTTTCAATAACTTTCACCTGTCCCTGGGAAAATGAAAGTTCCAATCTATCCTGTCCGTATTTAAGCGGGAATTTTATCATGGTTTATTGGGCAAGTATTTCTTCGATTTTTTCTAATTCTTCAGCAATTTGGTTTTCAGAAAAAGTGTCGACGGCCTTTTGCAAATATTCTACCCCCTCACGCCGTTTTCCTTCACAATTCATCATATATTGCCCGAATATCTTATATAAATAGGCTAGTTCTAAATGGTTTCCAATTTCTAAAAAAACTTTTTCTGCTTTGAGAAACACTTCTGATATTTTGGCATAACTCTTATCATCCAAGTTTTCATGATATTTGTATATCATCGCTACAGTCATAATTTTAAGCGATGCAGCAATATAGTGTTGGCTGCCACCATTTTCAGCCAATTTGGTGGCCCGCACAGAATAGGAAAAACTCTTTTCATAGTCTTCTTGTTCCAGGTATATTTCCGCTCTGATCCGGTATAACTGGGAGAGGATTTCAAAAAAATTAAAATCTAGCGCGTAACTCTCAACCCCGGAAATAATATCCAGGGCTTCATCGTATTGTCCCTGTTTAAAAAGGATATCTGCCAACTCTTTGCTGGTTTCTGCCAAACCAAATATATCTCCGAGTTTATCCTTTAGTTTAAGCGATTTGATTAAAAGTCCACGGGCCAGAGAGTAATTACCCTTGGCGCGATATATTCTGGCACGATTGTCCAACGCCCTGGCGATACCAATTTCATCTCCCAGATTATGCCATAGTTCCTGGCAATTGGAGAAGTAGTTCTCAGCCTGAGTTAATTGGTTGTTATCATAATAGATCTTGGCCAGTATATTGTTTAAGTTAGCAACCGCTCTGGTTCGGTCATCTTTTTCACATTGAATATTGTTAAGTTCCTCTAAACCCCGTTGGCAAATTTCAATGGCGGATTTGCTATCTCCCATCTGTTGGCAGACAAAGCCAAGACCGGTAATCACCTGAATGGGAAGCATGCTCAATTGGGTATTCTCCAGGTGTCTGAGGGCTTCGTTATAGCAGATGTTGGCATCGACAAATTTGCCCATTTGCCGGTAGAGTTCGGCGAATCTATAAGCCACTTGAGCCCTTGATTGGCTAATATCCTGTAAAATGTATTCGTTTTCAATTCTACGTTCAATTTTAAGAATAGATTCTCTGGCTTTTTTTAAGATTTCAATGGCATTGTCAGTGAGTCCCATGCTGGTATATATTTCACCGATTTCCATATAGATATCAACTCGTTCCTGCCAATCAGCAACTCTGACATTGATTCCTTCAGCGATTAACTCGTTTGCCATATCCGCATAATCTTTTCCCGTAGCATTGTCTAACAGGTTAACCACCTGTTGATAATATTTGATCGCTTCTTCGTGGGCAGAAAGATGTTTGGCCTGAACTGCCGATTTTTTATAAAATCTAAAAGCCTGGGCTAGATTACCTCCCAAATGGTAATGAATTGCTAAAATGGTGGGATTGCTATCAGTCAGTCCTTTAATGTTGTCCTTCAACCACTGGGCTAAAACCAGGTGATATTTTCTTTTTACTTTGTTTTCTGAGGTCTTGCCCATTACCATGTCCCACCAGTTAGACTGATCTTTGGACATAGTGGTAGTAAGAAGTCTGACCGGGTTTATTTTAAATTGATCCCATTGACCCAGCACATTTTCCAATTTGTCTTTTATTTTTTCCTCAGTTTCCTGGAAGTCATCGGGGTCATTGGTCAGATTTTCAAGAATCCCCTGCCAAAAAAGAGTACCCGCTACCATCGCTTTTTTACCGATAAAAGGGGTTTCTCCTTTAGAATCCGTTACCTTTGAAAATTGATTTTCGATCATTTTCTCCAGGAAATCTGGCAGTCCCTGGTCGCCAATTAACTTAGTGTCTACTTTCCACTCTTTTCCTTTAATTCCAGGAATAATGACATTTTTTTCAATAAAACGGCGAATAATTTCTTCGGCGAAAAAGGGGTTAC
>CAZTWC010000205.1:0-6941 GCA_964617105.1 uncultured Myxococcia bacterium | reverse complement strand
GTTCAACCAGGCGAGCTGCGGAAACAGACTGGGCAATTTCTGGAAAATTTTCCGGCACCAGTCCGCCTCCACCACAGCAATGGGACGATTCGTGGTGGGATGGAAAGTCTAAAACCTCCAATCCCAGGCTGCTCAAAATCTGGCGCGGTGGTTGATATACACCCAGGTAGCGACCCAGGTAGCAAGGATCGTGATAAAAACAGCGCTTAGTTACCGGGGTGGGGGGAGTTTCTAATTTCTGGGAGATCCCCTCGATTTGGGAGATAAATTCGCTAAAATGAACAATTTGAGCACTTATTCTGGCTCCATGCCTGGGGAATATTGATTTTAACGTATAGGTACAGGCCGGACAGCCACTGATAATCAACTTGCAAGAACTTAAGATCTTGGATACCCGCTGCATGTATTTCCGGCACTGGTCCCACAAACCTGCGTGGTGGAGCGGGAGGCCGCAACACTGTAATTTATGGCTATATACAGCGATATAATCTAACCCCAGGGCCTTGAAAATTGCCGAGGTATTTTTCACCATTTCGGGATAATGCCTGAGAGCCATACAGCCGCTGAAATAAACCGCCTTAGCATCAGGCTCCAGCAGCTCATCAGGAACCAACTGTTGCACTATCTCTGCCAGTTGAAGATTCAGATTTTCCTGATAATTGGTCAATAACTCTTCCATTCGAGGAGGCAGCAGGTTGTGGAGGACGGCTTTTCGGCGTCCCTCCCAGAGACTCTCCGGAGGTGTTATCTGATGTTCGCAATAGGTACGGCAGGCCAGGCAACCCAGGCAAGCGTAAAAAATCTCTGCGGTCTGCAAGTCCAGACGCCGCCATCTCTTTTCCAGCAAATAGAGGTGGTTCATCTTACCCCAGGGAGTGAGAGTTTCACTGGCTTTCGCCGTGGCCACCGGGCAAAAGGCTCGGCATAATTTTGGGCAATAGGTACAGTACCTGATATCTTTGTCCATTTTATCTTTTCAACTCCAATTTCAAATAGCTATACCTTTTGCCGCTTCCACCACCAGGGAGATCTGGCCTGGTAAAATAGTCCGCACATCCAGGGCAAAGACCCCGCTCTCTCTTTTACCTATAATTGGAGGTTGATTTTGCCTCATCTTTTGAGCCATCTGCTCCTCTGAAATTCCCGGGCAGGAAATCTTTACCTGAAAAGAGGGTAAAGGAAAAAGGGGCAGGCTGCCTCCACCGGTCTGGGAAAAGCAATTCTCCACCACCACTGCCAGTGAAGATATCTGGCTCAACTGATTGGCCAATTTATGGGCCCTGGCAGACAAACTATCCTGGCTGGCAGCCAACATGGCCAGTACGGGAATCTCTTTTCGGGCAGCGGCCTCCCCCTCCCGGTAAAGCCGAAATATCTCCTCCAGGATGACCAGGGTCAACTTGTCAACCCGCAACACTCTAAGTAAAGGATTTTGTCTGACTCTATCCAACCAGCACTTTTTTCCTACAATTATCCCGGCCTGGGGTCCGCCCAGCAGTTTATCTCCACTAAAAGTGACCAGGTCGGGACCAGAAAGCACCACCTCTTTAACCCCAGGTTCAGGTTGGCTGCTAATTCCACCTGGATAGCGGGGCGCAGCTGGTTGCTCTCTATCAAAACCTGGTCCGGAAAAAATCGAACCAGATCCCAAATCGAACATAACCGGCCTTTGGACACTCTGTCCCAGTTCTACCAATTCCTGGATCTCCACCTCCTGGCAAAATCCCACCTGAGCAAAATTACTGCGGTGAACCTTTAGCAACAAGGCGGTTTCCTGGTCAATTGCCTGTCGAAAATCGCTGACCCGGGTTTTATTGGTGGTGCCAACCTCCTTTAATATTGCCCCGGAGGCCCGCATGATATCAGGAATCCTGAAGGAACCACCAATCTCCACCAACTCGCCGCGGGAAACCAGCACCTGGCGATCTTTGGCCATGGTGTTCAACATTAGGAAAACTGCCGCTGCATTATTGTTGACCACCAATACATCTTCCCCGCCGGTGACCGCTAAAATCTGCTCTGCAGCATGGGAATATCTGGAGCCCCTTCCACCGCTCTGAAGGTTGTACTCCAGGTTGCAATAACCGGCAGGCAAAGCCTGAATCTTTTCTATTAAACCGCCCAAAGGCGCCCGTCCCAGATTGGTGTGGATAATGATTCCGGTTCCATTGACCAGGCAGCAGAGCCGCTTTCGGGCCAGCTCGGTCAATTCCCGCTCCACTCCGGCTAGCACCCGGTGCATCAAATCATCATTATCTTGATCACCATCTTTATAAGGCTCCGATGCCTCTAGATCCGGGGCGGATTTTTTTCTCCGTCCATCGGATTCAGTCAATTTTTTAATCAGTTTTAGCCGCTCAAACTCAATCGCTCTCTGGACTGCATCTTTCAATTCCGCCATGGAAAAAGAAGAACGATTTTTCATCTCCACCACCTCTGGACAGGCCAGAACCTTTCCCACCTGAGGCAGAATTCGCAGTAATCTATTCTTTTCCATCTATATCCCCCGAAATTGGGTTTTTCTTTTTCTTAAACAAAGGCAAATTATCTTTGGCTACGAATTGGCTGGTTAGTGCAGGAAGGAATTATCATCCCCATTATCATCTTTAAAGGGTCTATACTTTTTGCTGTTCCTTTTATAGGCCCTTTTGGTCAAGTAGATATTTAACTTTTTTTTAAGTTTTCTGGGACGCCAGTTACCGGTGACCAACAGATAACCCATCAACATACCGCCAAAATGAGCAGAATAACTGATAGGACTCTTAGCCAGGGCATAGAGCAAGGTGATAATTATCAAAACCATAATCAAGTGCTTGCCCTTGAGGGGAAAGATGGCAAAAAAGTAAACCGGCTGCTCAGGAAAAATCATCCCGTAAGCCACCATCAGGGCATAAATTGATCCAGAAGCACCCAGAGTGGGTACCATCCAATGAGACTGATCCACCAGGCCGGAAAGGACAACCGCAAATCCAGCGCCTACTCCGGAGATCAGATAAAATTTTAAAAACGCCTTTGAGCCCCAGCGGCTCTCGAACATTGAGCCAAACAGCCACAAAATCAACATATTCAACAACAGATGAATTGGATCCCGGGCATCGTGAAGAAACAGGTAGGAAACCACCTGCCAAAGATGTAGGCTATTGATAAATTGGTGGGGGATAAGGGCAAAATACTTTACCACAAAGGGGTCGTGCATCCAGTTTAGGCTGATTAATTCCAATAAATAAATGACCGAACAGGCAATAATCAGTTTTTTTACCACTGGGGTCAAGCCCCCTCCCAACCTAACAGTTGGTCCTCGCTGATAATTCATAGTGTTGCTCAAATCCGAAGTTATGCTCTAATTACAGCGTTTTCCCTTGACTATCTTATTGATTCTTTTGACAGCCATTGTGAATTGATCCGCATACTACCTAAAACCAGCAACGGAGCAGCATTATGTTAACGCATTCACGGTATTAATGCAAGATTTGAGGTAGTTCATATCTAATGGGGTAAAACAAATCTGACAACTTAGACGCAGTTGAAGGCAGTCAACTTCTCCGTCAATCGGGCGAATTCGGCTATGGTTAACTCCTCGGCCCGTTGATTTTCACCAATGTCGCTCTCCTCCAATAAAGATAGTAATTCCTGGCGATTCAAGGTGAAAAGAGGGCAAGCCAAAAGATTGTTGAGCAATTTTTTCCGTCTTTGGCTAAAGGCGGCTTTTACCACTTTCTGAAAAAAATTAATATCAACTATCTCCACCGGCATCTGTGAATAGGGGATCATCCTAACCAGGGTGGAGTTAACCCGGGGGGGAGGCGAAAAATAGGAGGGGGGGAAAGTGGGCCCTGTTTGCAGGCCAAAAAACAGTTGCACCAGGATGGAAAGCCGGCCGTAACTCTTATTCCCTGGCGGGGAAGCCAGACGTCTGGCAACTTCGTCCTGAACCATTATGGTGGCTGAAGCAAAATAGTCTCGGTTATCTATTAGATAAAGGATTATTTTGCTGGTCAAATAATAGGGGAGATTACCTACCACCTCCAGGGAGCCAAAACGCATCGATAATTCTTCCAGGTTCAACCGCAAAATAGATCCGGCCAGGATATCCACCTTTTCATTGCCGGCGAAATCTTTCTGCAACAGGCGGATAAACCGCTGATCCACTTCCAGGGCCAGTACTCTGCGGCATTGCTCAGATAAAAGATTGGTTAAAAATCCTGAACCTGCCCCTATCTCCAGCACATTTTTCCCATCCACTCGGGCAAACTCCACTACCTGCTGCAGGGCCTGTTGATCCTGGAGAAAATTCTGGCCCAGTTTCTTTATTTTTTTTATAGAATTATCCACTGATTAGCCTTGCTGGTTTTCGGCAGTTGAGACAAAAGGCTCACCAGGAAAACAAAACTTCGCTCCTCCAAGGTGGTGAAGGGTTTTGGCCCGGTCATCTCCAATGAGAACACTAGAATCAAAGAGTTCATCCTCCACCTGGGCGCAGACAACTTCGCCCACAGTGATGGCCGATTTTCCCAAAATAAAAGTTTCCCTGAGGCGGCACTCCAGATGGGCAAAACACTCATCAACCAGGGGTACATCTAACTTTTGCGCTGGCCTGGCAGTCAAACCGGACAACTCAAATTTATCCACCTCAAACCCTTTGTGGCGGCCACAGATCATAGTTTGTGGCGCCAGGTCTTTATTGGGCACATTGATGGCAAATTGTCCGGTTTTTTGGATCAGTTTATAAGAAAATTTAGACTGGCCTATGGCCAAAGCCACCAGGGGGGGATCTTTAGCCAGAGGCATCAACCAGGCTACCGTCATAATGTTATCCTTACCATCTCCCCGGGTAGAAACCAGCACTGTACAGCCATTATTAATCAGCCGGGTAGCCAACTTCAGGTCTATTATTTTTTTCATTTTCGCCTCCTTCTCAAAGGTAGGGGTGGTTTATTGGCCTAATACCCCCTTTAAAATATCCGATGGACAGTACTAACTCAACACTGCCTCGCTGGCGGGTTTACGCATATTATAAGAGGAACTCATAACACTTCCGTAAGCCCCAGCGGTGTCGATAAGGATTATATCACCCTCTTGAGCAGGAGCCAGACGCCGCCCATAACCCAAAGTATCACCTGATTCGCAAATAGGGCCAACTATATTTGCCTTCATGCTCTTTTCATCATCCAGACGGGTGAGATTAACTATCTCGTGGTAAGAACCGTATAGCATGGGACGAATCAGCACATTCATTCCGCAATTGATGCCCACATAATTAAACTCTTCCTTCTGTTTAATTTGGGTTACCCTGGCTAAAAGCACTCCGGCCTCAGCCACCAGGAAACGACCCGGCTCCAGCCAAAACTCTATCCCCGGCATAGTCTCTTTTACCATGGCCAACTTTTTATCTACCTCTGGCAGGTTCAATGGGGTTTGCCCTGGTTTTTCCACTACTCCCAAACCACCTCCCAGATCAACAAAGCGCAATTTGGGAAAATTTTCTGCCATGGATTTTAAAAACAGGGCAGTCTCCTGCCAGGCATGAGGAGCCAAAATACCACTGCCAGTATGGGCGTGAAGGCCAATAACCGTGGCCTGGCATTTGTCCAGCAAGGCAAGAAGTTTCTCTATTTGATAGGGCGCAATACCAAATTTTGACTGTTTGCCAGCAGTATGGACATATTGATGATGTCCCCTACCCTGACCCGGATCGAGCCGTAAAAATAACTCCCGGCCCTTAAAGAGTTGAGGCCAACTCTCCAGGGGGTAAAGATTGTCCATGGTAACATATACTCCCCGCTCATAGGCGGTCTCATATTCTGAGGCTGGAGCAAAATTTGGAGTAAACAAAATACGCTGGGGCGCCAAATCGGGAAGTATCTTCTGTAAATATTCAATCTCCCCAGGTGATACACATTCAAAACCAAATCCCAGTTGAAAAAGATTTTTCACAATAGCCGGATGGGCGTTGGCCTTTACAGCATAAAAAACCCGGTCTATTGAGTTTAGCCCCAATAACTGTTGGGCACTGTTATTAAGGGTGTTCTGATCATAAACATATAAAGGGGATTCTTGAGCAGCCATTTGCAGTAACTCCTGGCGGCGGTCCTGCCACCATCTCTGACCCATGGTAGCGGTATCATCTTTCTTTTCATCTTGTTTATCGCCCTCTTCTACGCCAAACAGTTGCCGCCAGGAAGCACCAAAGATATTGTCCTCCCGGTCATCGCTAAAAAACAGGTTATGCAACTGTAACACCAGGCGATCCGACTGATCTTCATCTACCACAAAAGTCAAGTTCAAATCATTGGCCGCCTGTGAAACCAAATAGATCTTCTGCTCCTGAAAAACCTCCAAAGCAGGACTCAACTTGTGTAAAACAGAACGAATATTGCGCCCCACAAGGCTAATCATGGCACAGGGTCCCAGGCTGCGGGCCTGGCAAAAGTTGCTCAGGTCTGCCAGCAATTTTTCAACCACTTTACCTTCCAACATATTGGCAGCAGCGTCCAGGGATACGGTTACATTGGTTTCAGAAGTGGAAACCAGGTCCACCGATAGCCCATGTTGCTTGAAACAACCGAAAGTATCGGCCAAAAAGCCTACTTGCTGCCACATATTGACGCTCTCCATAGTGATTAGCATCACCCCCTTTTTGGCCGAGACCGCTTTGATCTCTTTTCCGCCGCCCGGAGCCCCGGGAGAGATAACTGTCCCCTTTATTTCCGGCCGCTGGGTGCAGCGAATATAGAGAGGGATGCCGTATTTTTGCAAAGGTGTCAAGCAACGGGGATGCAGCACTTTGGCCCCGGTGGAGATGATCTCCTGAGCTTCATCAAAGTCAAGCAATTTGAGTAACCGGGCTGAAGGTATCTGTTGAGGAGTGGCGGTATAAATGCCAGGGACATCGGTCCAAATTTCACAGCGCACCGCTCCTAATCTGGTGGCCATGTAAGCGG
>CAZTWC010000204.1:1991-6943 GCA_964617105.1 uncultured Myxococcia bacterium | reverse complement strand
GTTGGCAGCGGCTTGAGCAATATTGGAGTTATCTGCGCTCTGATGATCTTTATCTTTGCCATTGGCGAGATAATCTGCAGCCCCAAATTTTCAGAATATATCGGCATGACCGCCCCTGCTGACAAAAAAGCCATCTATATGGGCTATTCCAATATTCCTTTTGCCATTGGTTGGGCCGCTGGCAATGGTATTTCGGGTCCGCTTTATGATAAATATGCCTCCCGCACTGAATTTGCCCGGCAGTATCTGGTAGAGCATTTTGACATGACCAGAGCAGCGGTAGAGGAGATCAAACCAGCGGAAATTTTGAATACCCTGGCGCTAAAAATAGGGGAGGGGACCACCGTTTCTCAGGCCAAACAGGTTTTGTGGGATACATATCAACCCTGGTTTATCTGGGTCTTATTGGGAAGTGTCGGTGTGATCTCCCTGATAGGGATGCTGGTGTCTTACCGTTACACAGAAAGTGAGTGATAGATGTGAAACAATGGGTCCAATGGGGCCGGCGGACTGTTGGTCTGAAAACCAGAGACAGCAGTTAAACCACCTCACAAGATATACATTTTCCATTGAGGTATTCACACCGGCTGGTATCGGGCTGCCAGGTCCAGGCATCTCCTTCTCTGCTTGATAGTAGTCGTTGGAGTTTGCCCCGGCCAATCAAATAAGCGGCCATTAAATAATCTTTGGCTGAGGGTTTTCCCACTATTTTCCCGCAATCCTCCAGGATTTTTCCAATTAACTCCCTATGGTGTTTTTCCAGAGCCAATTTGTGGCAAGCCATACAGATTGAAAAATTTGACTTAATGGAATCGAAAAAATATTGGGTCCGTTTTTTATAAACCGGATCTTGTGACTCTCTATTAAGTGAGTAGTGAAATCCTTTTACTTTAACGGCCAGGTCGCGAATTATCCCGGGGCCAAAGCGAAAATACTCATCTTGATAGATCTTATTCCGAATCTGCTCCGATTCCCAGGGAGTAAAATGGGGATGAACATGGCACAGTTGTTTCAGCCCGTGCCACTCTTCCAAAGGTATCCCCTCTAATAGGCGGTTCTCCTGCTTCATTTTATTATATAAAGCGGTGCCATAAGTGGGAGTGTAGATCATAAACTGGTAAAAAGGCGCTTTAAAATCATAAGCCCACCGGATATCTTCCCAAATATTCTTTTTGGTGTGGCGGTCGTGAAATAAAATAATGGAAACTGTGACCGAAATGCCGGCATCCAGCATATTTTTTACTATTTGATGAACATTTTCAACCTTATTTTTCCCATATTGGCTGTATTTGGATTCCAATCCAAGCCACACTTTTTGAATACCTGCCCGGCACAGAGTATCCACACTGTATTGGCTAATCAGGTCAATAGATGAAAAAATACTAAACTCAAGATACTGATCAACCTGCTTCTGACCCTCTATAAACAGGTCACACAGGCGGGGATTGTCCTGCAAGAGGTTTTCATCACCAATAAAAGTATATTTGGTGGATTTTTGTTTTGCATAAATTTGGAGTATGTAATTGACCAGGTTCTCCTGGTTGATAAACTGAATTTTTTTATTGCCAAAAAGAGTGGAACTGGCGCAAAATTCACAACTGTTGTTGCAGCCCACTCCATTGGTAATCACTGGATACTGTTTTTTATTTTTATGCCCGAAGAGGGTGGGGTTAAAACGATAGATTTTGGGGTGCGCAAACTTCTGGTCCTGCTGGCCCAGTAATTGCCGCATAAATCTGATTCCCTCTCCCTGGCAAATATAGTCGGCATTGGTGATATCCTGTAATCCGGGAATAAGCGTTCCCGGTCCACCCAGAATTATTTTGCTGCGGGGGGAGAATTTTTTAATCAACTCTACCATCAACTTCATTTTTAGAAAATTCTGCAGAATAAAAGAGATACCAATATAATCATAACTATGTTTGGTAATTTCCGCCTGGAAATATTCCAGGCTGGGAAAATCGAGCACCACCTGAAGGTAATCTTTGAGGTTATTGGCAATCAGGTGAAGACCATAGGTCTGGTAGGTGATCATGGGCACAAAGATATCCTGAAAAGGCATAATCTGAGATTTCAGGCAATCTGCCGGCATCTCTTTGCGACCAAATCTGTCGTCAACCCCGCAAGGCTTAAAGATAGATGTATAGAGGATTTTTTTGGGGGACGATGAATTCATCAAAAAACTATAGCATACTCTTGGTGATAATTACATTGAAACTCGGGTTATCTTCTCAAACAAGGATCTAAAGGAGGATTCTGCATCAGGTTTAGAAAACTATAGCAATTTTCTTGAAAACAAAAAAATTAATGGTATAATTCTTTAAACTAATTTTTTATCGTAATTTTTATGAATCCTATTGTTAAGTAATATTTAATTTGTATTGGTTTTATGCCACAGGAGAAAGATCTATGAATAAAGTATCAAGGAACTGGTTTATGTTATCTTGTTTAATTTTGGCTGCCCTGGTTGTCACCTCTTGTGCCTCCAGAAAAGCGGCCTGGGATGCGGCTCCGGAAACTGTTCTTGGCGCCAAAGTTGATCAGCAGGAATTTGATAAAAAAATGGCTGCCGCTGATTCTTTTTGGCAAAAAAGAGACGATGAGAAAGCAGCAAGACAGGCGATTGCCATCTATAAAGAGGCTCTAAAGATGGCTCCTGAAAATACCAATCTTTTAGAGAAACTAGCGGTAAGCCATTGGTTTGTCGCCTATTACCACCTGGCTTTTCAGGAGGGTTCCAAGAATAAATATTTGAAGATTCTAGATCAGGGCGTTACTTTTGCCGAGCGGGGTATTATGACTCTGAGTAAAGAGTTTAAAGAGAGACTGCAAAAAGGGGAGAAGATCGAAAAAATTATCCATTTGATTGGTAAAGAGGGAGTGCCAATGATGTATTGGTACTCTACCAACTTATCCCTGTGGGCCAAAAAAGATGGTTTTACTACCCTATTGGCTCACAAAGACAGAGTAAAACAGATTATGACCCATATTTTAAAGTTGGATGAAAACTTTAATTATGCCGCCCCTCATCGCTACTTTGGTGCTTTTTATGCGGTAGCTCCCTCGTTTGCCGGTGGCGACAACAAAAAATCGAGAGAGCATTTCGACATAGCTATCAAGAATTTTCCCCAGAATCCGGCTGCTAAAAGGTTGATGTGCCAGTATTTGATTATTAAAAACGAAGAGGGCGCCAACGAATTCAAAACCTTACTCAACGATGTGCTCAACAGCGATCCTGAGAAGATTCCGGAATTGGCGCCAGAGATTAGGGGAGAAAAAAAATGGGCCAAAAAACTTTTGGACGATATCGAGGAGTATTTTGATATCGACGAGGACGAGGACGAGGACGAGGAATAATTCTCACGCCCTAACCCTCGTTAACATACTGAGTTGATTTTGAAAGCCGGCTTTTACAGCCGGCTTTTTTTATATCCATTTCCTGCGTAATCGTAATATTAGCATCCATATAACCGCGGCCAACAATAATAATATAGTTCCCCATTGTCCAGTTGTTTTGGGTTCATTCCGGTTATAGTTTACAGAGTTATTATTACCAGTTCCGGATTTCCAATTGTTGGAGTTGCTTCCAATAATTGAACAGCCAACTGCTTCAGTATCAACTTTGTCATCTCGTTTGACTTTGGGAAGTCCTACCACAAAATAACTGAAGTGAGAGGCGACACCAGCTACCAGTCCAGAATTTTTATCCGACAGGCTTGGCAACTCTCCCCATACCAAAATATTATCTGGCGCTGAAAAAATCACCAATTCTTGAGCGGAATGTCCGGCCGGAATTTTTTCCTGATCATAAGGCAAAATTACGGTGGCTGGTTTTGCCAGCGGCGAATTGGAGGTAATATGGAAAAAATCTCCCATGGCTACAAATTTATCACCGGTTTTTTGCGAGGTGGCAGGAGATATTTTTATCTCTGTTCCCTCTGATACCGCTCCCTCTGGTAGAATCACCCTGGAACCTTTTGGACCGTTGACCACGCCGCCCTTTTTATCCAAATTCTTCTTAACCGTCGAATCATCGCAATCCTCATCGGTTTTACCATCGCAATTGTTATCCAACTTATCACCACACTCCTCTTCTACCGGTTCAACCGTATCTTGACAGACCAGTTTTCCCTTTGCACAGGCGATTTTTCCCATTTGGCATAGCCCCTCTTTTTGGCCGCAACTATCGCCGGCATCCTGAATCTCTTCGTCAGTCAAGCCATCGCAATCGTTGTCCTTGAGGTCGCATTTTTCAATTATGGGTTTCTTTTCGCCTTGACAATCCTGCCATTTTCCCTCTGAATTACATTTCTGCAATCCAGCCTGGCATTCACCAATACCGGAAAGTTGCAGATCACCACATTTTATTTCCTCTCCTGGTTTGCATTGGCAACCCTCATCCACACTACCGTTACAATCATTGTCTTTGCCATCGCCGCAAACCTCTTTAACTCCACACAAGCCGCATCCGGTTAGTTTTTCATCGGTTTCTCCGTCACAGTTATTATCTTTTTGGTCACAGATCTCTTTTTCGGCTTTGGATTGAGTTGCACCGGGTGCTGTGGAACAGACGGTGGTGATCCCACCCTGGATTTCACACTCAATTTTTCCCAGACCACATTCACCCAGGGCTGTGCACTCTTTTCCGATGTTAAAACCTTCATCGGTTTTTCCATCACAGTTGTTATCCTTATGATCGCACAGTTCGTTTTGCCGTGGCGGTTTATTGGGGATACAGGGCTGAAGTTTGCCCTGAATACAGGCTTCCACCTTTACCCGGCACTCTCCCAGACCGCAATGCAATGGTTGCAACTCTTCATCGGTTTGACCGTCACAGTCGTTGTCCGCTTCGTCACAGGTTTCATCTTCCGGAACCTGCTCTCCCCCCTGGCACAGATCCCATTTACCCTGGATACAAACCTGTTCACCTCCCTTGCAGGCCCCAATATCTT
>CAZTWC010000204.1:0-1981 GCA_964617105.1 uncultured Myxococcia bacterium | reverse complement strand
CCGGGCCGGTATAGCAATCTTGCCGCTCACCATCTCTACACTGGAGGCAGTTTTCATCCACAAAACCGTCGCAATTGTTGTCTATCTGGTCACAGTATTCCACTCCACTGTTCAGGATTTGGCATTGATACTCGCAGCCATCCTGTTTGGTTTTGTTGATATTGAAATATCCATCCAGGCATTCATCCAGGATACAAAGTCCATTGCTGCATTTGGCCAGACTGTTGTCAAACCGGCAATGGTTGTCGCATTGGCCGCAGTTACCAGGATCGTTGAGAAAATCGGTCTTCTCATCGGTCCGGCCGTCACAATTATTATCCTTGCCATCACAAATTTCATTACTCTGCTGGCTAATGCTGCAATGGTATTCGCAGCCATCGTCATCATTGCCATTGAGGTTGAAAAATCCCTCCTGGCAAACCACACCGCATTGGCCGTCTTGGCAAACCGCCTTTCCGTTGGTGTAGGCAGGGCAATTATTCTGACATACTCCACAGTTGAGTGGAGAACTGGCCAGATCAAATCCATCGTCCGTCAGTCCGTTGCAGTTGTTATCTTTACCATCGCAAATTTCTTCTTCTGGACCCTGTCCATCTATACATGGTCCCCAGGTGCCGTCTGTGCCACACACCTGTGTCCCCATTTTGCAGATACCAAGATTTTTACCGCACACCCTCTCTGCATCTATCGTGCAGGCACATCCCTTGTCAGCAACGCCGTTGCAGTCATTGTCCAGCCCATCACACTTGGTTTCCTGCTCCTCATAGAATGCTCCATAAGAGGCGGTTCCGGCGCAACTCAACCATCCTTTATCGCTGCCGCACTCTTTTCTGCTGCCGCTGCAAACTCCCAACTGCTTTTGACAAAAGGGCGGAACCAGGTTTTCATCAGTATCACCATCGCAGTCATCATCTAGAGAATTACAAATCTCTTTTTTGTTAGGATCCTGCTCGTTGTTACAGGCCAGGTCTGTTCCGTCAGCAGAGCAGGTATAGGTGCCGGTAGCGCATTTATCCACATCATTGCCATCGCAACTATTGCCCTTGTTTGTCCATTTTTCATCGATTTGGCCGTTGCAGTCATTGTCTTTGTCATCACAGATCTCTTCTCCATGGTTTGAGACTAAACAATGATATTCACAACCATCATCCTCTTTTTGATTAATGTTCCAATATCCATCCCAGCACTTTATAGAGCATTTTCCCCCTTTGCACTCTCCATCTGCATTGGCCGCTTTTGGACAACTGAGATTGCAACCACCGCAGTGGTTTGAATCCCTATAGAGATCAAAATCCTCATCAGTGCTGCCGTCACAATCATTATCACTGCTGTCGCAGATCTCCTTTACCTCTCTGGGATCTTCGTTGAGACACTGGAGTGAACTTTTATCAGATTTACAGGTCCAGGTGCCATATTTGCACAGGTCGCTGTCATCACTGTCACAAACCTCCTGGGGAGAGCCGGTCAAGTCGCCGCAGCCGCCGCAGGCATTGGTGGTGCCTTCATCGGTCTGGCCATCGCAGTCATTATCAAGGTTGTCGCAGATCTCGAGGATATCGGTCTTAACTTCATTGATACATTCCACATCACTCTTGTCACTCATGCATGACCAGGTGCCATTGGCGCACAGGTCGCTGTCAAAGCCGTCGCAAGTATCACCAGGCTCACCTTTCATGGTTCCGCAGCCGCCGCAGTTATTAAATACCTCTTCGTCAATATATTTGTCACAGTCGTTGTCTTTTCCGTCACAGATCTCGGTTATATTTAACTGACTTTCGTTGATGCATTCCACATCGGTTTTGTCGCTTTTACAGGTCCAGGAACCATTGGCGCATAAGTCGCTGTCATCACTGTCACAGGCCATACCCGGCACACCTTGCAGATCACCGCAGCCCTGGCAGGCGTTTAACCAACCTTCATCAGTTTCACCGTCACAGTCATTGTCTTTGCCATCGCAAACTTCGGCAATATTTTGATGCTC
>CAZTWC010000203.1:0-6985 GCA_964617105.1 uncultured Myxococcia bacterium | reverse complement strand
TACTTATCTTGCACATTTCTCTCCTTTTTTCCATCAAATATTGTGGCTCGTCTCAGTTGGAACATATCCCCAATCCTAT
Source organism: uncultured Myxococcia bacterium (assembly GCA_964617105.1). Classification (GTDB taxonomy): domain Bacteria; phylum CAZTWC01; class CAZTWC01; order CAZTWC01; family CAZTWC01; genus CAZTWC01. Next base: position 6,906 of record CAZTWC010000203.1, on the reverse strand, counting down.
CTATTTATGTGAACAAGTCTTTAAACTGTTAAAACCTGGAGGTGTTCTCTGTATAGAGTCACCAAATGATTTTAATCCCATTCAAAAAATTGCCAACTCCGCCATAAATAAAAAACAGTGGTGGATCTCCATTCCCCATCATCTCAACTATTTCAGTTTTGATTCATTAAAAAATTTAGTGACGCGCAGCGGTTTTTCTGTAATCAGCACTTTCTCAACTTTTCCTATGGAATTTTTCTTGCTCCTGGGCGACAATTATATTGATGAGCCAAATCTTGGCTTAAGATGTCATCAAAAACGGATGGATTTTGAACAGAAACTTCTAGAGTTTAAACCAGAATTTTTAGATGATCTCTATCGCGTCCTGGCAAAACATGGATGCGGCCGCAGCGTGGTAATTTTTGCCATTAAACCTTAGGGCTCCCCGGATTACCAGGGGCATTTAATAGATTTTTGGGGGATATAAATAAGATTTATTGTGAATATTATCTCTACCCAATTTGGCCATCAGCACGGTTTAGGACATCTCCGGCGCTGTCTTAATCTGGCCCGTGAATTCCGCCAGCAGGGGAGGGCGGTAAAGTTTTGGTTCGAGGATTCTCCTTCAGAACCTCCCTGGCTTAGGCATGAAGGGTTTACCTGGCAGCAGGGAAACTTATCTGAAATAACTTCATCCATTAACAATAATTCCTCAAGAATTGAAACCCTAATTCTAGATAAACCCTATCCTATACCTGAAGTTGAAGTAAACCTTGCCCATCAATTAACTAAACAGGTGGTTACCATTGACAATGCCGGTCCTGGAGTTCCAGAGGCTGACCTTATCTTTTTTCCTCTAACCCCTATTCCTGATATTTTTAAATCTGATCCTCTTAAATCAAAAGTTTTTGCTGGAGCAGACTTCACTATTATTGAACAGGAGTTTCTACAGTTTAGAAACCATTCTGCCCGCGAAAACAGTGAAGACATCTTAATGTCTTCACATAAAGGCCATAACCATGACAATTTTAAAATCCTCATTGCCATGGGAGGCACTGACGCTTATAATCTTACCCCCCAACTGCTTAAATGGTTGCACCATATAATACCTTCATTATCACGCAATTTTAATGATCATAAAAGCCAGTCGATTTCATCACCTCCCGATATTTCTCATCCCATTACACCAACTAAACTTAAAATATTCATCGCTCTGGGCCCTTTATCTCAAAATCGCAAACAAGTTTTAGAACTTGCCGACAAGTTTACCATTCCAGTTCAAGTCCTAATTGATCCCCCAAATTTTTCCCAACTTATGGCCCAGGCAGACTTAGGTATTTTAACCTATGGAACCATTGTGTATGAGGCAGCCTTATTGGGTTTACCAACTATTATTATCTCCACCTTCCCCGAAAATCAGATCTCTGCCCAGTGGTTAAGTAGATACAACTTTTTTGTTGAAGCCGGAATCCACACGTCTCTAACCCAGAAGAACTTTGCCCATCATTTACAGAGATTAATGACCTCTCTATCCAGTTTGCACTCCATGTCTGAAAATGGTAAAAATCTCTTTGACGGTCTTGGGACAAAAAGGATTGTGGAAAAAATATTATCTTTTCAGGTTGACTAATTTTGGGTCAACCAAAATATTGTCTTGACAATTTTACAGATACCCTTAAAATAGTCAGAATGATAAACAGAACAATAAAAAACTGGGCTTTTGATCGTAAGTTTCTCCATTCTAGAATGTCCTTTATTTGTGGCCCCAGACAGATTGGTAAAACCACTACTGTCAAAGATTATATGCATCAAATTGGAGAAGAAAAAAACTACTACAACTGGGACTCTCTGGTCTTAAAAGAGAAATTTTCCCAAAACCCGGTTTTTTTTACTGAACAACTACTGCTTCACTCCAGCAAAATTTACACTGTAGCCTTTGATGAGATCCATAAATATCCAAAATGGAAAGATATTTTAAAGAGTTATTATGATGACTTCCGTGAAAAGATACAATTTATTATCACCGGCAGCGCCAGATTGGATCTCTTCCGACAGTCGGGAGACAGCCTGGTAGGCCGCTATTTTTTATACAAAATGTATCCCTTATCGCCCCATGACCTGGTAGGTAAGAAATCTCGATATGAATTTTACAGTCAATGGAATTTATCAAAGAATCTGGAAGAAATTCCTGTTACCAGCCATGAATTTAAAGAATCAATTGATATTTTATTAAATCTCACCGGCTACCCCGAACCATTTATTGATGGGAGTAAAAATTTTTATCTACGTTGGAAAAATGAACACATTTCACTCATAATCCATGAAGATTTGCGGGATTTAACCAGGATACTGCAAATTCAAAAACTGGAAACCTTGATGTTTCTACTTCCTGAACGAGTTGGTTCACCTTTGAGTCTCAATAATTTGGCGCGATTACTCCAATGTTCACATGAGTCTGTGAGAAACTGGTTATTTGCCTTGGAAAAAGTTTATTTGATTTTTAGTTTATCACCTTTTTCACGCCAAATCGCCCGATCGGTCCTAAAAGAGAAAAAATATTATTTTTGGGATTGGGGAATTGTAGATGAACCAGGAAAAAGGCTGGAAAATTTCTTGGCGGTAAATCTAAAGAGAATTATTTCAACCTGGAATGAGCATGGACTTGGAAACTATCAACTCTATTATATCAGGACCAGAGACAAAAAAGAGGTTGATTTTGCAGTGGTTGATAACAACCAGGTTGTTATGTTGGCGGAAAGTAAGTTATCGGATAAAAATGTATCATCTGCCTTTATAAATCTTAAGGAGCAAATGAACAACCCAATCTCCTTTCAAATAATTAATCAACCCGGTTACTTTAAAAATGATCCTTCTGGAATTATGATTTTAGGATTGGATAGATTTTTATCCCTGATGCCATAAGAGTTACAGATGTTAAAACAAAAAACCCTATTAATAATCGGCGCTGGTATAGAACAGATAAAAGCAATCGAAATCGCCCAAAAAATGGGCCATTATGTGGTGGTTACTGACTACAACTACCGGGCCCCAGGCCGTGAGAAGGCAGATGAATTTATTTTTGCCTCTACCAGAAATTTAGACGAAACTTTGGATGCTACCTGGGAATATCATCAAAATAAAAGAAATTTTGACGGCGTTATGACTATTGCCAATGACGTTCCTCTGGTGGTAGCACAAGTTGCTAAACAATTTGACTTACCATCTATACCCATTGACGCTGCTGAAATAGCTTCTGACAAGATTGTTATGAAACGATTCTTGGCTGATATCGGCGTACCAATCCCCGGTTTTACTGAAATAAAAAAACTTGACCAATTAGAAAAATTTTTCCATGCTCATAATCAAAAAATTGTAATCAAACCTACTGACAATTGCGGCGCCAGAGGAATTTTGTTGATAGATGACCCTGACAAATTAGAGTGGGCCTGGCAATATGCAAAAAACTTCTCTTATACCCGCACAGTTTTAGCAGAAAAATATTTGTCTGGCCCTCAATTGAGCAGCGAATCGATCATCTACCAAAAAAAAGTTTATACGCTGGCTATCTCTGACCGCAACTATCAGGGGATGGAAAAATATTATCCCTTTATAATCGAAGATGGTGGCACTATGCCCTCTTTGTACCAGGAACAGTATGGCCAGGAAATAGATCATTTGCTCCAGACTGTAGCCAATAAACTTGGAATAATAAACGGCAGCATTAAGGGTGACCTGGTTATCCACAACAACAAGATAAATTTAATTGAATTTGCCTTGCGCCTTTCTGGTGGCTATTTCTGCACAGACCAGATTCCGGCTGCCAACGGAATCGACCTAATAACACCGGTTATCAAGATGGCCCTGAGGCAATCAGTTAATGAAAATGACCTACTAAATAAATGTAGTTGCGGCTCAGCCACTCGCTATATTTTCTCTCCCTCTGGTTATGTTGATAAGATTAACGGTTTGGATAAGATCAAGGATGCCACCGGACTGATAAAACATGGTCTATATATTGAGCCCGGCTGTAAAATCGAAGATATCACCGACCATACCAAGCGCTGTGGATTTGTCATCTTCAAAGGCAAAGACCGGCAGACCGCCATAAAAAGAGCCGAAAAGGCGATAAAAAGTATTAAAATATCTTTAAAACGTGTGGTTTAATCTCCTGTTCATCTCATTCAACAATATACAGACACCAATTGTAATCTAACCAATCAAACTAGACTCTGTGGTTTTTCAATCCATTCTATTCAATATAATTCAATCCAAGTTTTATGGCGACTTTTTCTAATCTTTTATCCATTGTCCATAGTTTTATTTGATCTAATTGAGTAGATGCTAATAGATTAACATCTACGAAGCCAATTCCTTTCCCATTTAACTTATTTTTTTCAAGAAAAAACAGGAACTCATCAAATTCTATTGAAGAAGCCATGGGAAGAGATCGTAATAAAGATAATATTTTGTCTCGATTCTTTATATTACCGCATGCAAGTTCACCAATTATAAAGGAATGGCAAATAACCTCATAATCAAGAAGCAACCTTTGTAATTGCACATTTTTCTTTTGGAAATGATTAATCCAGACTGAAGTATCAACAAGAACCATAGTTTTTATTTATTTCGTAGATTTACGTCTGGGGACAGGTCGCAATTTTTTCTCTGTGCCTCCTAATTTAGCCAGACGTATGCTGCTTTCTCGCTCAATTAAAGCCTTGAGTCCTAATCTTACCAGTGATGTTTTTTCTTTGATACCAGTTAAGAGAGATGCTTTCTCTAATATTTTATCATCTATGTTTAATGTAGTTCTCATGCATATTAGTATGCACAAATTATGCATATTTGTCAATACATATTTTGTCTCGATAATAATGACACCCAGGCCATTGAAGTTGGAGCAGTAATTATTTTATCACAGGAATCAATATGACCAAATACCGTGCAAAAATAATTGAGCAAAATATCCTATATTCCAGTCCCGGACGTTTTCAAGCCTGGCCTTCCATTACCCAGATGGGTAACGGTACTCTACTGGTGGTGTTCAGCGACCGGCTGCGCCACATCGATCCTTTTGGCCTGATTATGCTGGGTAAATCGATTGATGGCGGAAAAAACTGGCAAGATTTCAAAGTGATTGCCGATACCCCTTTGGATGATCGTGATCCAGGAATTAGAGTTGATTCACAGCAAAACATTTTGGTCACCTGGTCCTCCTCTGCCCGATTTGCAGATAAAGATTACATAGAGTTATGGAAAAAAAATGGAAAAGAGTATCCCTGGCCCCAGGAGGCAAAAAAAATAACTGAGCATATCCGGGCAAAGTGGCGGCATGAATGGTTTATCTGGTCAAATGACAGCGGGAAAAACTGGAGTAAACCTGCCAAAATGCCTCTTACTTACACTATAAAAGGACCGGCTATTTTAAGTTCTGGAGACTTGATGGGATTCAAAATAGTAGATACAGATAGAGGCAGAATGCCGTTTGCCCAAATATCTTCTGATCGGGGGGAAAATTGGCAGACCATGGGCAATGTTCCTTTGCCAAAAGGTAAATATGGTCTCTGTATGCTTAATGAATATGACCTATTGGAGATAACACCTGGACACTTGTTAGCCGCTTTTCGCTATGAAGAGATGCCAGACCAATGGCTGGACCAAAGAGAAGGTGATAGTGTCTGGTTTTCCGAATCTCTTGATGGAGGTAACACCTGGTCAATTACTGAAAAAAGAGAAACCTGTTGCCGCACTGAAAATAGCGATGATGAAAAAGAAGACCAGGAGCGTTTTTTCTGCGCCCATCCGCCTCATTTACTTAAATTGAAAAACGGCGCCATCTTATGCACCTATGGCCGCCGGTTGTTGGAACCTTTTCGAATCAGAGGCTGTTTAAGTTTCGACCAGGGTAAAACCTGGCTCTACGAAAGTGAACTCAAAATAGCCTCCCTGCCTAAACACGATGACGGCTATCCAGCCACGGTTCAATTACCCGATGGTGATCTTTTGACGATTTACTATCGCGGTTGGCCGGTTGATGATAATGCTGATGATCTTGATGAAGATACTAAAAAACTGTGTTGTATCGGTCAAACTCGCTGGAAAATTGAGACCATATAATTTCCATCAGGAAAAGTAGTTTGTCATGGTGCGAACCTGGTTCCAGGGTTGTAGCCTGTTAGGCTACGATTGGGAACTACTCAATTTTTTTTACCTGAAAATCATCCAATTCCAGTTTGGCCTGACTGGAAAGGATGTTAAGTAATATCTTTACCCTTTGTTTTGAAGATTTTTCATAAAACAAACCCCTTAGGCCCTGAAAAACCCCATCAGTAATTTCCACTTCATCTCCAGGTTTTATATCTTCTTTAGTTTGTAAATGGATATTATCGATATCCAACCTTTCCTGGAGATAATTTATCACCTGTTCCTTAACCATAATTGGCTGCTCATGACCGACAAAATATTGCACCCCATGAGTAAATTTGGCCTTATAATACAGTTTTTCAATGGAGAGAAAAACAAATATATAGCGGGGAAAAAGGGGTTTGACCTTTTCGATTATCTCGTCACCTTTACGTTTTTTTTCCCGGAGTTTGGGATAAAAAGTTTTAATCTTCATCTCCTGGAATTTTTGTTCCACCAAAGGTTCTTTCCGGGGTTTAGTATATACTGCATACCAGTTTTCTTCGGCCATATTTTTATCATCCACAAATATAAGTTTACTCTTTTGGAACAATTATTCTATAATAGTGTCATCAGGTTAACAAATTATTTTTTTGAGGTCAATTTTTATGCCAATCGATAAAAATCTATTAGAAATACTCTGCTGCCCCCACTCTAAAAAATCGGTCAACTTGATCCTTACCGACAAACTGGACTTTCTGAACAAATCTATTGCCCAGGGTCGTCTAAAATACAATGATGGCT
>CAZTWC010000202.1:0-6995 GCA_964617105.1 uncultured Myxococcia bacterium | reverse complement strand
AAAGAGTTATGAACTTTTAAGTCTAGACACACTTTTTGACTATTTTAATTCTTGTGCTTCTGCTATTTCTACGCTAAAATAATAAGTTATGTCGGTTGATGATAGCGGCGCATCTACGTCGTTGCCGGAAGTTATTTAGTCCTCGGCGTATTATCTATACGCCTGCGGGTAAATAACTTCCGGCGCCTAGTATCTGCACCACTCTCGACGACCTCAGGCATTAAGGTAATGATAGCGGCGCATCTGACGCCGAAGGTGATCCCTTTAGGGATGTTGCTCTAAGCAATTTAGTGCTAAAATATATTGTTTTTTATTGGGAGTATAGATTATGGCCATAGATAATTTTAAGCCTCGTCAGGTAGAGGGGGCGTTGGATGGCAAAGGGTTAAATCTTGCTATTATTGTTAGCCGTTTTAACGATTTTATTACCGAAAGATTGCTGGATGGCGCTTTGGATGCCTTAAAGCGGCACGGAGCCAAGGCTGAAAATATTGAGATTTACAGGACCCCGGGAACTTTTGAAATTCCAGTGGCCCTAAAAAGAATTCTCGACCAGCAAACTAATGGAAAAAACAAAAAAAGTTATGATACGGTAATCTGTCTGGGTGCTGTGATAAGAGGTGCCACTCCCCATTTTGACTATATTGCTGCCGAGGTCACTAAGGGGATTGCCAAAGTATCCCTGGATTATTGTTTACCGGTTGCCTATGGAATACTTACCTGCGATACTATAGAGCAGGCAGTGGAACGAGCCGGTACTAAAGCGGGCAACAAGGGTTGGGATGCCGCCATGTCCGCCATAGAGATGGCTCAACTATTTAAGCAATAGTTCCAACCCGGAACTGGATTTTCAGGGTGGATTAGGTATAATTGATGACCAGTAGACGCCGCTCAAGGGAAGTAGCCTTTAATATACTATTTGCCCTTGAATGCAATCAAATTGAACCAGAAGAATCGCTCAGACGATTTGAGGATAATTTTCAAGGCGACACTGTGCCTAATATTAGCCCCAAAGATGTTGACCTGAGGTTTGTCAAGCAGTTGGTTTTTGGAGCCAATTCAAAAAGAGACGAGATTTTGGAGCGTTTAGATAATCAAACTGGTAAGTGGCGCCTGGAAAGGATTGGTTTTGTGGAGAGGGCCTTGTTGTTACTGGCCATGTTTGAGATATACTACTATTCTTCAACTCCAACGAATGTGGCTATCAATGAGGCTATCGAGTTGGCCAAAAAATATGGTCAGGAAGAAACCTCTGCTTTTATTAACGGAATTCTCGACACTATAGTAGTGGAACACTAGTAGATTGCACATTTTTACGGGATTATCAAGTGGATCAAAATTATGCTGGAATTTGAAAACGTCCTCAATTATTACGACAATGAAACCTTGCTGCATATGCTTGACTCCAGGGGAGAAGATACCGATGGTCTCTCCTCACGTTCAAGGCTGATTAAAACGCTCACCTCTTCTCTGCAAAACATCAATAGGCAAAAAGAGGCTTTAGAAGGTTGTAACCATGGCGAAATAATTATTATGAACCTGGTAAAAATCTTTAAAGGCAAATGTTCCCTGGATGAATTGATCAGCCAGTCCTTGATAAACAAGGTGCAAAAACCGCGCCCCTTACTAAAGAAGCTTTTATCCCAGGGACTTATTTTTATGGTTCCCGGAGATGGAGACACCAGAGAATATGCCCGCTATAACTTTGATGTAATCAAAGGCACCATTATCGCAGACAACCTGCTCTTGGAAACTATAAAAGAGATGCCAGTGGCAGATAAAGTTTTACCTTTGTTTTTTGGAGAGATTTTATCTTCCCTGGAGAACGATAATTTTAATCTTGAGCGCGATATCCTATCCTTTATAAATTATTGCAACCAAAATAATGTAAAATGTCTGCTGAGCGGTTTTCCAGGAAAGGCTTTTTGGCAAAAAATCAACAAATTGTTGACCAATCCTGACAATCTGGAAAAGGTAGCTCACTTTGAACAAACGGCCTACCAGCTGTTTATTTTTGAGATTCTTTTAAATGTCAAGATATTAAAAAGGAGCAAACCCAACATCACTTTAAGTGACAAAAAGGAAGATTTCTTTAAAATGAGCCGGGCGCAGCGTACCCAAAAGATCTTTGAAGCCTGGCTGGAGATGGATTATTTTAACGAATTTCATCTACTTAAGGACATAAAATTTGAGCCCATCTACTCTGGAGAGCGGCGCTCCTATTACAATATTGATAGTGATGTCCCATACGGTCACAAAGTGGTCAGCGCCAGAAAATTTTTAGTTTCCATTATTAAAAATATTGGTGACCAGGGCTGGATATCGGAAAAGAACTTTATAGAAGCCATAGGTGATATTGATACAGAGTTTCTTATTTCTCATAGAGATACCCACAGTTACCTGGAACAGGATGTGTATAAAAATATCTATTTTCCTGAACAAAACGTATCTCAAACTGACGGTATCCCACGAGAAGGCAACTGGAAAAAGGTAGAGGGGCAATATGTTGAAAAGGTGGTGCAGGTCTGGAAAGCGATGGGAATTATCGATACTGCCATTGGTAGAGATGAAGATGATCAGGATGTTAACTGCTTCAAGATAAACGCCCTGGGTAAATATGTGTTAGGCCTTGACAAAGAACCGAGCCAGGAGTTGTTGTTTCAACCAACCGGAAAACCCCTGGTGGTGCAACCCAATTTTGAGGTGTTGGTATTTTTGGATCAATGCGATATTTATACCATTTTTCAATTAAGCCGTTTTGCCGATTATAGGTCAGGGGCCGATAAGGTATTAACTTTTAAGATTTTTTCAGATTCAGTGCTACGCAGTTTTCAGAACGGATTTCACTCCGATTATATTGAAAACTTTCTGAAAGATTATTCCCGGCAAAGTTTACCAGAGAATTTAATTTTTACCATTAAAAAATGGGATGAGAAATTTGGCTCGATTATTATTCACAGTGACTGGAGTATGTTGGAATTTCCAGGTAATACTACTTTTATCTCTACAGAGATACTAGAAAAATATTGCCAATTACAACTCAGCGACAATTTTTGGCTGACTAAAAATAATCTCTTGCCAGACTTGCTGGAAGATGCCCAGTTTTTTAAATACAAGATTTTTGACTATTCCAAGCAAATGGCACCCTGGATAATTGTTACTCCAGAGTTGAAATTGGAAATTGTTGAAGAAAATGAGCATCTTTTTGCCAAAAAGATGCTGGCTGAAATTTGTCAACATGATGAAAATGGAAACTATTGGATTACCAATAACATGGTGCAAAATCTGACCCAAAAAGATAGACCCCATTTTTGGCTGCAAAATTATCTGGAAGAGATCTCTGGAGGCTCTCTACCTCTGGAAGTTCAATTTGCCTTGGACTGTTATGGTGGAGAAGTGGGCAAAATAAAGGTATGTCGATATATTCTCTTTACAGTAAAAGATGAAAATATCCTGGATATTATACAGCAAATCAGTCCCTTCAGCACTTTTACCATTACCAGGAGCAATAAACGTTCCGCCCTGTTACCCGCATCCCAATTGAGCAGTTTTATCCAATTATTACAGCATTACTCCCTGGAAGTTGAATTCGAGGAATAGATACCATGACGCAAGCCCCATTGCGTGATCTCCACATCTTAGATATGTCCAGATTGCTTCCTGGTCCACTCTGTACTTTGATGCTGGCCGATATGGGGGCGGATGTGATTAAACTTGAAGAACCAGCGTCTGGTGACTATTTGCGCTTTATGCCTCCCCAGGTTGAAGGTTTGAATCCTTTGTTTTGCTTGCTCAATCGAAACAAACGCAGTTTGGCTTTAAATCTAAAATCAGAGGAGGGGAGAGATATCTTTTACCGGCTGATTCAATCTTTTGATGTGGTAGTGGAGTCATTTAGACCGGGAGTGATGGAAAGACTTGGTATCGGATATCAAAGCCTGAAAAAACTTAACCCCAATATAATATTATGCTCCATAAGCGGTTATGGTAGTAAAGATAAATTTTCAAACTGGGCAGGACACGACCTCAACTATGTAGGTCTGGCTGGATTGGGGTCAGTGCCTGCCGGTAGATCCTCCCAACAGGTACCAGCCAATCCCATGCTCCAGTTGGCAGACAACGCTACCGCGCTTTTTGCCTCCCTATCCATTTTAGCGGCACTAAGGGCCAGAGAAAACTTTACCCCAACAGCAGAGGCAGGGGAGGGGGAGATTGGCGGAAGACATATAGAGATATCCATGGCAGAAACGGTTTTCTCTTTTGCTTTCCCGCACTTGGCTCACTATAACTATTTCCAGGAGAAATATCGGGTAGACAAAGAACCTCTGTCTGGAAAATATCCCTGCTATCGTTTTTATCGTACCGCTCCGCCTGAAGACGGCGGCGAAACCGGCAATTTGGTTAGTTTCGCCCCTCTGGAGCCCAAGTTTTGGCAAAATTTTATCCAGGCTACTGGGAGAAAAGATCTGATCACCAGGCAATATGATCTCTCTCAGGAAACGCATCAGCAAATGGAGGAGTTATTTGCTGAAAAAAGCCTGGAGACCTGGTTGCAGTTAAACCAGAAATACGATTTTTGTTTACAAAAAGCGCTACAAGACCATGAGATATTCTCCTCCGACTATTGGTTTCAGCGAGGAACTATGGCAGATTTAAACATTGCCAAAAGTCCCAATCAGCCCAATCCCACAACTTTTAAGGTGTTACGGCCGCCTTTGCCTCATCACCAGGAGTTAATACCTCCGCCCGGACTAGGAGAACACAGTGCCGAAATCCTGATGGAAAACGGGGGGATAAGTTCAGAACAGTTAAAAATTTTGGCCAAGAAAAAAATTGTCAAACTGGGGTAACTATTTATGATATTCGACACTATCATCAGGAATGGAACAATCTTTACCGGTTTTGACCAGTTTAAGGCAGACATTGGTATCAGGCAAGGTAAAATTACCGCACTGGGGTTGAATTTATCCAGCGAAAAACCATGCCTGTCGGTGGATGCAGAGAACAAATATGTCTTGCCAGGCGCTATCGACACCATGAGCCACTGTAGATTTAACCTGGGCGGTATCAGCACCATTGATGACTTTGAAAATATTTCCCGGGCAGCGGCCTGCGGTGGAATTACCACCCTGTTAGATAGTTTTCCCTGCCATGTCAACAAACCTTTCTTAAATGCCCTACAACTTAAGCGGGACACCTGCGATCCCAATGCTTGCGTAGATTATGGTCTGCACGCCCAAATTGTTCAAATCGATAAAATTACTTTGGAGCAAATTAATCTGAGCCAAGAGGGGGTTTCCAGTATAATTTTAGACTTATCACTGCCTATGGATGCGGGATTTTCCGATGATGGGCACCTCTATTCTCTTTTTGACCTGTGTCAGAAAGAGAATTTACTCCTGTGTATCAAGCCGGATAATCTCTCTTTGGTAGATCTGTTTAAAGGCAAACTTATCGACTCTGGCGCCATGAAAAAAGCGGGCACCAGTTTTGTTTCCATCACCCGGCCTCCTACGGTGGAGAGTAGTTCAGTGGAAAGAATTCGGGCTATTCATAGACAGCATGACCTATTAGGGCTCTATTTAATTGGACTCTCTCTTGGAGATTCTCTCCGGCTTTTACGGTCGCGAGAAAGGCTGGAAACCCTTTTTGCCTCGACCTGTCCTCACTATTTATTGTTGGATGAAACGTTTTTAAAACGCCGGGATGGATACCTGTATATCACCAATCCGCCCCTGCGGGAGGAAGAGGAGATAGAGCAGTTATGGCAAGGTATTATCCGGGAAGAGTTGCAGGTAATTAGTTCCGATAGTTTTAATCTTACCCGTTCTCAAAAAGAACCATCTAAAGGTGATTACACTCAAGTCCCACCCGGTATTCCAGGGGTGGAGACTCTATTGCCAATCATCTTTTCCGCCGGGCCGGGTGCAGAACGGATCCCCATCAATAAGTTGGTCCGGCTTCTATCCACCAATCCCGCTCGAATTTTTGGCCTCTATCCTCAAAAAGGAACTATCACTGTTTCATCCGATGCCGATCTGGTTCTCATAGATCCAGACAATGAAATAAAAATCAATCCCACCAAACTTCAGACCCATTGCGATTGGAATCCCTACAAGGGGATGCTGGCAACTTTTCCCATCATGACATTCTTAAGGGGAAGAATGGTGGTAAGGGATGGAGAATATATTGGAGATCCGGGGTGCGGGAGGTATATTAAGCGCAACAGTTGGGCCGATATTTACTAGAATTCGGATGCATCTCGGCTAACGTTGTTGCTGGCGACAAAATCGTCCTCGACGTAGAAGAACCTACGTCTGCGGGTATTTTGCCACCAGCGCCTAGTTATCCGAGCGCCTCCGAATTCTAGGATTAGTAGGTAATGGATGCATCTCGGCTAACGTTGTTGCTGGCGACAAAATCGTCCTCGACGTAGAAGAACCTACGTCTGCGGGTATTTTGCCACCAGCGCCTAGTTATCCGAGCGCCTCCGAATTCTAGGATTAATAGGTAATGGATGCATCTGATCTGTTATTCACAAATTCTAGATTTTTAGGCATCTTGACTTTTTATATGTTATAATTTAATAACAAGGTGAATTTTTATGAGAGTCCGATTACATCCTCATGCACAGGAAAGATTGGAGGAAAGAGGCGCAATTGAAGAAGAGGTGATTGCTACTGTAGAAGATGGAGAGCAATTTCCGGCAAAATACAATCGCATCGGATTTAGAAAGAATTTTACTTTTGATGGGATATGGCGAGGGCCCAAATTGATTTTAAAGGCTGGTTATTTCACTGATTACACGTTATTTTTAAAATGAATTTTGGAGTTCACCCATGAAATTCACTTATGATCCCAGGTATAACATCGCTTATATCCGTTTTAGGAATAAACAAAACCAACAGGTAGAAACCATCAAGGTGAGTGAGGAACTCAATATAGATTTATCTGCTGATGGCAAAATCTATGGTATTGAACTATTAAATGCCAAT
>CAZTWC010000201.1:0-7049 GCA_964617105.1 uncultured Myxococcia bacterium | reverse complement strand
TCCTTTGTAGAGGTGATAGCCCCTTGCTCCACTTTGTACGCCCGTAAAAACAAATTGGGTACTGGCACCGATCTTATGCGTTTTTATCGGGAGAACTGTAAAATCGAGCATGGCGCCGACCTTTCGACTCTGGAGATAGGTTTTCAGGATGAGATAACCTGCGGAAAATTTGTTGATATAGAGAAACCAACCTTTTTAGATATGTTGAGGAAAAAGTTTGACCACTGAAAAGAGAGAAATACGCATCACTGGTTTTGGTGGACAGGGGGTTATACTGGCCGGTTTTATCCTGGGCCAGGCCGCCTCGCGTTTCGATAACCAGCACTGTGTTTTTACCCAATCTTATGGCCCAGAGGCCCGTGGCAGCGCCTGCAGCGCCAGTATCATTATTTCTCCATCCAGGATTCAATATCCCTTTATTAAACAACATGATATTTTGGTAGCCATGTCCCAGGAGGGATTCGACAAATACACTCCAAAAACCAGTGATAACGGTATTATTATTATCGATAGAGACCTGGTGGAGATCAATGATATTTCCTTTCCCAAAAGCAACTTGATTCCCATCGAGGCCACCAAGATGGCGGAAAAAGAGTTGGGTAAACGGATATTTACCAACATCATAATGCTGGGATTTTTAACCGCCTATTGTGGCGTGGTCACTAAAGAGGCGCTTGAAAAATCGGTCTCTTCAGCGGTTCCTGAGGGGATGAGAGATCTTAACCTAAAAGCCCTGGCCATGGGTATGCAATACCACTTTAAACCCCCCAATTTCAATCGGGGAATTGACGAATGAAATCAATCATGGATATAAGTGACAAAAGCGAAAAAGGGGTATTGGTGATCGGCGGCGGTATTTCCGGCATCCAGGCTTCACTGGACCTGGCCCAGGCAGGGTACAGAGTTTTTTTGCTGGAAAAAGGGGCTGCCATTGGGGGAAGGATGGCCCAGTTGGACAAAACCTTCCCCACCATGGACTGCTCCATCTGAATTTTGGGGCCCAAGGCCATGGATGCCGGTCGGCATCCCAACATCGAAGTTATTACCCTGGCCCAACTTACCCGGTTACAGGGTTCAGCGGGTAAGTTCAAGGCTACGGTGCATTGTCAGCCGCGCTATGTCAAAACTGAAATTTGTACAGGCTGCGGTGACTGCGAACAGGTTTGTCCTGAGGTCAGTCCCAATCAATGGGATCTGGGACTGGGGACGCGCAAGGCCATCTACCGACCCTATCCTCAGGCAGTCCCCTCTGCCTATGTTATCGATATGCCCACTTGCCTGAATGCGCCAGGTTTTTTCGTGTGCGAAAGATGCCGCCGGGTCTGCAAGTTAGGGGCCATTGAGCACGATATGCAGCCGTATGAACGGGAACTGGAGGTGGGAGCGGTGATCGTGGCCACTGGATTTGATGAATTTCACCCTCTACAGATGAAAAACTATGGTTACGGCCGCTGGCCCAATGTGGTTACCAGCCTGGAATTGGAAAGGCTGCTCAATGCTTCCGGCCCTACCCAGGGCCAGGTGATCCGACCCTCAGACCAGCAGGTACCCAAAAACTTAGTTTTTATCCAATGCGTTGGCGCCAGGGGCGAAACCTGTTCTTTTTCCCCCAATATTGACAGCCCTGGGTTTGAAGGGGGGCGACGATTTAATTGTTCCCGATATTGCTGCATGAATGCGGTTAAGGATGCTCTGTTGATTAGGCAGCATCAAAAGGAGGTAGAGTCCTGCTCCATTCTATACACTGATATCCGCGCTTTTGGCAAAGGTTTCGACCAGTTGGTGGTCCGAGCCAGAGGCGAAGATTATATCAATTTTATCCGGGGCCGGCCTGGTAAACTGGTTCAAATAGATCAAGATGATTTAGAGGTTTTTCTGGAAGATACTGAAAAAGGGGAACCCCTGCGAATACGCGCGGAAATGGTGGTGCTCAGTTGCGCCGGCATTCCCCGTCCTCAAACTTCACATTTAGCAGAAATTTTAGGAATAGAAATTTCGGCCAGCGGTTTTTTTGCTGCCCCAAAATCCAATCAGCCGGTAGAGAGCAGCCGTCCAGGAGTCTTTATCTGTGGCAGCGCCGGCGGCCCCAGAGTAATTCCTGAATGTGTGGCCCAGGCTTCATCAGCCGCAATCAAGGCTGGCAACTATGTGCAGGAATATAAACTACCCAGGCCTGAACCCGAGCAATTCAAACCAATTGAACCTGGAGCAGAAACCAGAATTGGAGTGTTTATCTGCCACTGTGGTGCCAATATAGGCCGGGTAATCGAGATAGACAGCCTGGTGGAGGAAATCAATCGAATGCCCCAGGTGGTTTACTGCGGTCAGGAGTTGTTTGCCTGCGCTGACAGCGGCCAAAAAATCATCCAGGAGAAAATACAGGTAAACCGCCTCAACCGGGTGGTGGTGGCGGCCTGCACTCCTCGAACTCACGAACCTGTTTTCCAACAGACATGCTCCCAGGCCGGCCTTAACCCTTTTTTGCTAGAGATGGCCAATATTCGCGACCAGTGCACCTGGGTTCATTCCCAAGATAGCGTCCGGGCTTATGGCAAAGCCCTGGATCTAATTAGAATGGCGGTTGCCCGGGCGGCCAAACTAAAACCCCTGGAGGTGATTACCGCTGATATTCACCAGCATGTGTTGGTAATTGGCGGTGGGGTAGCTGGCCTGAATGCTGCCCTGGAAATGGATAAACTGGGCTTTGAGGTCACGTTGGTGGAAAAAGAGAACGAATTGGGGGGTACAGTATCAAAATTATCCAGGTTGAGCCAACTTCTTGGCAATGGCAATGCAGAAGATAATCCGGCTAAACGATTGGCCCGCCAGGTCCGGGAAGCCTCGGCTGTGCGTATTCTGAAAAATACCCGGTTAAAACATATTGACGGGTATGTGGGAAATTTTCAAGTCCATTTACAGAGCGCTGACCAAAAGGAGATCTGGTCGCCTTTTAAGGTGGGCGCAATAATTGTGGCTACTGGTTCCAGGTTATATAGGCCGGATAAAAAGTGGCGATACGGCCAGGCTGCCAACGTGGTCACCTCTATGGATATGGAAGAGATGCTCGCCCGCCGGCAAGATGGAAACAATTCTTTACTAAAGGCGGCAAAAAACGCAGTTTTTATACAGTGCATAGGTTCTCGCAGCGATCAGGATGGTTACCAGGGTTGCTCCAGATACTGCTGTCCCACCACTGTCAGGCAGGCAATGGAATTAAGAAAACTGGGCCTTGACTGCACGGTATTATACCGGGATATGCGAATGGTGGGCCAGGGAGAGGAGGAGTTTTACCGTCTTGCCCGTAAAAATGGGGTGCTCTTTCTTCGTTACCATCCGGACCGTCTGCCATCTTTGGAAGGTGATAAAAAGGTAGATCGAATAATATTTTCGGACACCTTACTTAACCGGGATATCCTGGTTCCCACCGACTTGGTAGTGCTGGCGGTGGGCATGATGGAACGAGGAAAAGAGTTTCAAAACCTGCGTACCCTTTTAAAAATTCCTCAGGGCAGCGATGGGTTTTTACTGGAGCGCCATCCAGAGTTGGGGCCGGTGGAAACCTGCATCGAGGGAGTTTTTATTTGCGGAACAGTGCAGGGACCAAAAGATATTGACGATTCTATTGTTCAGGCTCAGGCAGCGGCGGGTAAGGCTTGGCAACTGTTAAACCAGGAGAAGATATGTTTACCGCCCCTGGTTTGTCAGGTGGACCAGGAGCGCTGCCGCCAGTGTGGGCAATGTGTGGAGATCTGTCAATACCAGGCTCCCCAAATAGTCAGCCTGGAAAAGGGAGGAGAGGCGGCTGAAATTAATCGGGCTCTCTGCAAGGGGTGCGGCACCTGCGCGGTTTGGTGCCCCACCAGCGCTATTGAGGCTTGCCATTATACCGATGAGCAAGTAAATGCTATGATCAACGCCCTGTTTGAGGATTATCATGTTTGAGCCCAAAATACTGGTTTTTGCCTGCAATTGGTGCTCCTACGCCGGGGCAGATACCGCCGGGGTGAGCAAACTGGAATATTCGGCCAACGTCAGACTTCTGCGGGTTATGTGCTCGGGGCGAGTACACCCATCTTTTGTTCTCAAAGCCTTTGCAAAAGGCAGTGATGGAGTGATGGTATCTGGCTGTCACTTTGGCGACTGCCACTATATGTTTGGCAACCATCGGGCGGTTGAGCAGTTTGAGAAGATAAAAGGTCTGATAAATTTGCTGGGCCTGGAGGAGGAACGAATTGCCCTGGAATGGATCTCTGCTGCTGAAGGGGTGCGTTTTGCCGAAAAAATTAATAGTTTTGTCGAGCAAATCCGAAAATTAGGACCCAACCCTTTGGCGAAAGTTAAATAAGGGCTCGCTCAAAAATAAGGAACGACTTTGGACCAATTACAACCATATACCTGTCTGGAATGCGGCCGTTGCACCGCTATCTGCCCGGTATCTCAGAGCGGGAAGTTTTCTCCCCGGCAATCGTTGTCAAAATATATTGCCCAGGGGGCTGACTCAATGGATTACCCTGAACTCTGGTCATGCCTGACCTGCCGTTTATGCGAGCAGGTTTGCCCGGCTGCTCTACCATATTCAGAGTTGAATCGTTCCCTGCGGGTCTTATGCCGCCAAAAGGGGATTCAGAAAAAATGTAACCACGGCGGTGTATTTGAGCAGATATCCATCTTGCAGAGCCGTCCAGGGCTACAACAAAACCGGTTAGGATGGCTGACTGAAGATCTGCAATTAAAAGCCAAAACCAGCACTATTTTTTTTGTGGGCTGCACTCCCTATTTTGCCGCCTATTTTGGTTCGCCTTATGCTGAAAACCTGGTAACATCTTTGCGGGGAGCAGTGTGCCTGTTAAACAAGATTGGCATTCAACCCCATATCATGTCCAACGAACGTTGCTGCGGTCACGATCTCCGCCTGCGGGGCGAGGAAGAGATGTTCTTTCGCCATTTGGACTTGACGGAAGGAGAATTGATCCGGGCCATTGAAGAGACCGGCGCCCAGAGAATCGTCACTTTCTGTCCCGAGTGTATGAACACCCTGAAAGAGGATTATTCTGGCCTGGGAGTGGAGATTCTACACCTCTCCCAATTGCTGGAGTCTTATGGGCAAAAATTGACCTTTAAAAAGTCAAAACCAAAGAAAGTTACATTTCAGGATCCCTGTAGGCTTGGTCGTTATGGCGATATCTATGAGCAACCCCGCTACTTAATTCAGGCTGTCGATGGGGTGCAATTGCAGGAGATGGAACATTGCCGCAAACATTCTATTTGTTGCGGCAATACTGCCTGGATCAATTGTGACCAGGGAACCAAAAGGCTACAGCAAAAAAGATTGGCCGAGGCGGGATCTACTGGAGCGGAGATCCTATTGACCGCTTGCCCCAAGTGCCTGGTCCACCTGACTTGCTTTCAACAGGGGAGTGATAACAAAAAAGATCTAGTGATTAGAGATCTGTGGGATTTTTTAGCGTTTAACTTACTTTAATTATCAACTTTGCCATTCGGGAGGTTGCCATGGGTGAAGAGAAGTTGAAAATAGGGGTTTTTGTTTGCGATTGCGGGTTGAATATCGCCGGGGTGGTGGATACTGCCGAAGTGGAGGAATATTCCAGGACCTTGCCCGATGTATGCTGCGTAGTACGCAACAAATACACTTGCGCCGACCCTGGGCAGAACGAGATTAAAACCGCTATTAAGGAACATCAGTTGAACCGGGTGGTGGTGGCCTCCTGTTCACCCCGCATGCATGAACCAACCTTCCGGGGTTGTGTTTGGGACGTGGGTCTCAACCCTTACTTGATGGAGATGGCCAACCTGCGAGAGCAATGCAGTTGGGTGCATACCAATGACAAGGCGGGCGCCACTGAGAAAGCCAAAAACCTGGTGGCCAGCGCCGTGGCCCGGGCCCGGCATCTGGAGGCGCAGCAGGAGATGCAAGTGCCAGTGACTAAAAAAGCCCTGGTAATAGGCGGTGGAGTGGCTGGTATGCAGGCAGCTCTGGACCTGGCCGATGGTGGGCACCAGGTTTGCCTGGTAGAAAAAGAGCCCTCCATTGGCGGTATAATGGCTGCTCTGGATAAAACCTATCCCACCATGGACTGTAGTATCTGAATTTTGGGCCCTAAGGCCATGGATGTCGGTCGACATCCCAATATAGAGTTGATTACATACAGCCAGGTTACCAAGGTCACCGGTTACATTGGCAATTTTGAGGTTACTATCCAGAAGAAAGCACGCTATGTGGATGTGGAGTCCTGCAATTCCTGTGGTGAATGTGAGAAGGTCTGTCCCTGCACCACTCCGGATCAGTACCAACAGGGTTTCTCCTCCAGAAAAGCGATCTATCTGCAATATCCCCAGGCAATACCATCTGCTTTTCTAATCGACATGGAGACTTGTCTGGGCAACAATCCCATTGCCTGCGGCAAATGTGCTGAAGTGTGCGAAAAAAACTGTATCGATTTTGATATGCCGGACCAGTTGGTGACCAGGCAGGTGGGCGCCATCATCGTTGCTACCGGCATGTCAATTTACGATCCCAGTGAGATTGTGGAATACGGTTATAAGCGCTTTGAAAATGTGATCACCAGCATGGAGTTCGAGCGTTTAATCTGCGCCGGCGGTCCAACTGAGGGCCATTTTATCAGGCCCAGCGACCGGCAACGACCCAAGCGGATCGGCTTTATTCAGTGCGTGGGCTCACGTTCACAAAAATACGGCTCTCCCTATTGTTCCAATATTTGCTGCATGAACACGGTAAAAGATACCTTGTTGTTGAGGGATCACTATCCAGACACAGAAAACTACGTCTTTTACCTTGATATCAGGGCTTTTGGCAAAGGATTCGAGGATATGTATATGCGTTCCCGGCAAGAAGGGGTTCGCTATATCCGAGGTATACCGGGGGAGATCCTGGAGGTAGAGGAAAGTAAAAATTTGAAGGTATTGGTAGAGAATACCACCACCAGCCAGTTGGAAGAGTATGAACTGGACCTGGTAGTGCTGTCGGTTGGGGTCAAACCCCAGGACGATGCTTCCTTTATTCGTAAATT
>CAZTWC010000200.1:0-7050 GCA_964617105.1 uncultured Myxococcia bacterium | reverse complement strand
TTTGCTGAAACTGACCGGGTTTCATCAGCTTGGCGCCAATATGTCCATCAAACTGAGTATAGGGAAAGAGTCTTAATTTTGTAGATAGATTTTTACCAATAGACAGTTTTACCAGATAACCCTGACTCCAACCTTGAGGAACAGGTTCTTTACCTTCAAAAATCAAATTTCCCTGGCCATATACTATGTATGAATCGTTATATTTTTCATAAAATCCTGGGCAATGGGAATGTTGGACAATTACCGCATTGGCCCCTTCTTCAATGAAGAAACGGCAAATATTTTGTAAATTCGGGGTTGGATAAGGGTATCCTTCTCGTCCACCGTGAACCAATACAATCAGGTAGTCAATATTTTTTCTTTTTTCTCTTATGGTTCTCACATATTGGATACTATCAAGTTGATTTGCTCCAGGTTTGTCATTACCGGCAATTGACCATTCGTGTTCAGCCATCCCCATAAACCCGATTTTCATATCATCAACTTGTTTAACCGCAATTTCTCCAGCCCGTTTCAAATTATTCCCGCCGCCAAAAGTGGTCAATCCCGCCTGTTGGCAAACTTCCATAGTATTGAGCAGCCCCTTTGGGCCGTGGTCGAGGATATGATTGTTAGCCAGGTTCACCAGCGAGATACCGGCGTTTTTTATACCGGCAATACAATTACTACTGGCTCCTAAAACCGGACCGGTTTTTACAATAGGACTAGGCTGTTCGATGAGAGGGGATTCAAGATTAATAGCAGTAATATCCGCCTCTTGTAAAATAGGGTGTAAATCGTTAAAGATTTTGTTGGCTCTCCCTTTTTGAAAGAGGTAGCCAATACTCCCGGAGGGACAAATATCTCCACCAATTATTATCTCTATATCTCTATCCATGTTGTTTACAACTATTTTTCGTGGATTAATCTATTGAAGGCTGAGCAAGATCGGACAACTTCAACAGGTCTGCCAACTGACAATATTCAGGCCAATAGTGACCAGCATGCCAATTGAGATTTTCGTCCCAGTATCCGTGGCAATTGTAAACCGCTATATCCTGGTAAATATAACTTATCTCACATATCAACGGCTGATTATTTTCATCATAAATAAAATCATAGGCCATAGACTGGAAATTTAACTTTTTGGAAACTTTAAAGGCGATTTTTACGCAATTTAAGTCAATTTTATTTGGAGTATGGTTAATTAGACCACTTCCAGAGGCCCTGAAATCATTAGGTCGGTTAAACCTTTGAAAGCCAAAAGCCCGATGGCCAATGACGGTGATGCGGGTGTCATAGGCATTATGGGGCAGATATTTTTGAAACAGCAGATAATTTTTGTGCAGAACATTGTGATGAGACAGATAGTTCCCTTGCAGTTTCTGTTTTATGATGCTCAACCTCTTTCTGATCCGCCAGGATTTGATGTTTAAATTGGAATATAGTGGTTGTCTATATACCTGTCCGGAAATTATGCCTTCAGAAAACATTCGCTGAATCAGTTTTTTACCCTGACCTTGATTTTTAATCAATATTACATTCTCAGAACCAGCCCCTCCTTTAAGTTTAAACACGGTTGGCAAATTTGCGGTTTTTAACCAAGATAAGGCTTTTTTCTTATCAAAAAATATCATCGATTCTATAATGGGAAAATGGTACTGTTTCAACAAATAATACTGTTTAATTTTGTCGTCATAATGCCAACAGGTATCATAGTTGGGGTAACATTTTACTGATAGATGCTTTTCTATAATCGGAATTATCGATAAAGATATCTGTTCTTCATTGTTTTCATGGTTCCAGGGATAAATAAAAGCATCTGATTTTCGGCAAGTTTCCCAAATATTAGGTTTATTTATATCCACTGCAACATATTCAATGCCATTATGTTCCAAAATCGCCCGGTAAACTGCATAGTTATGTTTAGTAGAGATGTTGGAGTTATTGATTGAGTTGCAAATTGCTACTTTCATTTTAAATACTACCTATTTATGCCGCTATTTTTTTGTTACGTGATTCTAAGGCAAGCACAAATGCTTTTGAAATAAAGATAATATTAAAAAGGATTCCCACTGCACTAAAAAGAGCCAAACTGGCCAGGGCGCTGTCCCAAAATATAAAGCCAACAATAATGGCTGCAATTCTGGCTATGGTGAGAAAGATGTTGTAACCTAACAGAAATTGTAACTTCTGCAATACAACAAAGAGCACATTGGCTGGTTTATTAATAAACAAGAAAAATAACCAGGGAGAAAGTACTTGAGCATAACGACCGGCTTCTGACCAATTTTCTCCAAAAATGAGCCTAAAGATTGGTTGCCCAAATATTGCAATTAAAGTAAAAGGAATCACGCCTAAAAGAGCCAAGACCAAAGTTGTTTTTTTTAACCCCGCAAGTATATCCTGATTATTTGCAATCTGCTGCGATGCTTTTTGCAAGTAGACGTCATTAACAGATTTTGCAATAAAAAAAATGGGCTGTTGAAGCATCCGTTTGGCCAAGTGGTATAAGCCAACCACAACGGGAGAATAAAAATAGGCAAACAGCAACACAATAACTTCCTGCGAGAAGGTGTTTAAAAGGGAATTCCAACTTGAATAGAGGGGGAATTTCTTAAATTTTATGGCTTGAACAGTAATTGCTTGCCGGTTAACGCTCTGCATCAAAGCGGTAATCGATGGCTTAATTGTAATTGACCGCCAACTGATAAATAGCACTCCAACAAAGACTCCAGCCAAGGTACTTCCTATCAACCCTCCAGTAATGGCTCCAGCAAAGATTCCAACCAAGATTTTACTCATTGACACAATAATAGATCTGATTATTGTAATTTGAGCCAGATATTTGAATGCCTTGATTCGGATAAACCATTGATTAAATATGTTAAAAAAACAATTTCCAAAGACAAATAAGGGAATAAGCAATTGCCACCCGCCTAATTTATTAAAAATTATTTCAGAATTAAGTAGCCCTCCACTAACCACAATACCAGCAGTGGTAAAAACGGTAACACCGCATAATATTATTAAGCATAACGCTATTATTGCCGCTGAATCAAAATTTTTGTTTGGAAGGACAATAGCCCGCTCATAAGATAAACAGGAGATAACTGATATAATACCGGAAACAGCCATTATGGTTGCTAAAAAACCGAAACTTTCCGGCAGAAATAAACGGGTGATTATCGGGGCAGATAAAAAGGATATCGCTTGAGCAACAACTGTACCGCTAGATAAAGTTAATACGTTTTTAACGAATTTTGAGTGTAGTAATTGGTGATAAAAAAAGGATATTTGGTTTTTTGCGATGACAAATGGCCGCATTTTTATATTCAAGATAACTTGGGAATTCTATGGTGATATTTGTATGAATATGCGCATGCTACAGCCATAAAAATATAGGTTATATAATGGCTATAGTTCCAACGGCCAAAATCTATTAGCAGGATGGTGATAATAATTGACTGCAAGAGTTTACAATTAAAAATAGTGTTTTTATCACGACTAAATTTTTTTATTTTATTAAGCCTTAAAAATATCAATAGATAAACCAAAAAATATAAAATAAATCCTGGAATCCCGGTACCGATCAATAATGATATATATTCAGAGTGAGAGGCTTCAGAAAATTCGTCAACTAGATGAAAATTTCCTAGCCCAACACCCACTATAAAGTGTTTTGGCAAGAGTTCTGTGGCTTGTACGTATAACCTTCCTCTTCCATGGGCACGTTGGGTAAGACTATCTGCTTGAACTTCAATTTCAAGTCCTTTTTGTAGCCTTTCTCCCATAAAAGTTTGTGTGCCTATGGTTATAATTAGACAACCCATAAACAGAATGAAAGGGATTGAAATTAGTATCTTTTTTTTCTTACTAGGTTGGTAATAATTGTAAAATGCTAACAAAAAAAATGAGAGTGTGCACAATAAAGCCTTGCGGGATGCTGACAGCACAATAAAAAAAAATAATAATGCGATAAATGCCAGTAAAAAAATTTTTTTATATTTTTTTGGGGTTAGATATAAGAAATAAACGCAGGCAAAAATTGCGAACATGAGCAAATAAGCGTAATCATTAGAATTGCCAACAATTTCGCTTCCAAGCCTGTTAAGATGATCGGGTTTAATTATTACAGAAACTACCTGACCGGAAATAACACTCAAGATGCTGATTAGAACGCCCCCCAGGAAGAACCCAACAAATAAAACTTTAAGCGGATTTTTTAATATTACACAATTATAAGTTAAAAACAGTACCACACACATGAGTACAAGTTTAAGCAGTAATGGAAATGTCTCATATTGGTATATATGATCATGAAAAAAATTGATTGTAAATAAACACCAAAAAAACCAGGTTAGTAATAAAATTTGTTCTATCCTGATTTTAATCCGGTAATTTTTGAATGTTAACGTTACGATAATAATCCCCAATGTTAACAGCATAGTGGAGAGAACATAATGATGGTACCCGGAAAAAAAGCCTACTATCATATCTAATGCAGAATAATTCATGCAATATATCGTTAGCCCGACTAAAAAAATACCCATAAAACTTTTTATGGTGATCTCTTTTGGTTTTTTATTGATGAAAACTTTATTCATATATCTTCTCACACTCACACAAGCCAGATTAATTCCGTTTCCTGAATTTGTTGTTCAGATAATTGCTGTTTAAATTGCTCTCCCTGGTCATGATCACAGATAAAAATAGGATGAATATCCATTTTTATCGCCTCTTGAACGCTCACCACCCGAATGCTGTTGTATTCCTCTCCTGAATAGGCGTTGTCAATAATAGCAGTGATGGCGATTTGGCCATTTTTTTGAGCAAGAGAGCAAAAAATTCTGGTTATATCGCCCATTCCTAATAGAGTAATCTTGTTAGAACCATTTTTTTCTAACCGGGATATATTTTCCAAGATCTTTTTTTCAATATCACAGTAATCTTTCAGCGTTCGCTTGATAAAATTATAGGTCAGCCTGGTCTTTTCCTGCAGCCCTTTTGGGGTAATGAGATACAAATATCGTAATTTATTATTGTTTTTACTGACATTCCTAAATTTGATATATCCTTTACCAGCCAATTTTTTCAGGCAAAAATTAACCTTGGCCAGGTTTAAACCTGTCAGACAGGCAATATCCCGCTGAGAAAAATTTTCATCATTGAGCAGAACATCGAGAATAGAGAGATGGTGGAATTCTTCTGTGTTAATTTCCATGGTATTTATTTTGTTGGAGGTTTAGGAATATGTTTATTCTTGGTAAACTATTTGATCTATCTGCTGTTTTGCGTATGAAAGTTCCTGATATAGTCTCATTATCGTTGCCAGAGATACAGACTTTATCAGCCAATTAACCTCGAAGGGCATAGCTCCGCCATTTCGAGGTGTAGAACACTCGATTTGAAAGTAATTGGAATCTCCCCCAGCAACTAAAAGCAGTAAATTCGATTGGTAGGCATATTTGACCGGGAGAAATATGTTTTCATAGCAGGGCGTTTAGAAACTAAACGTTCACTAATATAGTCGAGGTTAAGTCAAAAGTCAAAGGAAATTTCGGTATATTTTTATTGATGGAGGCACCATTAATTAGAGTCGAATTACCTCTCTAACAAATACCGCCACTTAGCGTCTTTTTCTCTCTTTTTTATCTTATCCTCTACTTTTTTTAATTCTTCTTGGATATTTTTATTGTTTGGGTCTATTTGTAAAATTTCTATATATATATTTTGGGCTAAAAAAAGTTGTTTTAATTTTATGTATAACCTGGCGATATTTATTTTAAGAGAGATATTATAAGGTTCTGATATCAGTATCTTTTCATATTCCTGGATAACTTTTAAGGGCTGTTTTTTTTGCCGGTAGGCAGATGCTTTTAAATAATAGATCTGATTCAGATCATGCTGATTATTGTGATAAAAGGCAGTATTTTCAATATCGTTTAATAACTTTAAGGCAATATCCGGTTTTGCTTTAATGAGCATATTATGAACTTTTTCCAGATGAAGATGAAGGTTGTAAGGAAAGATAGTCAAGCTTTTTTTGAGTATTTCCATCGCTACAGGCATCAGATGAAAACTGTGCAAGGTGCGAATAATCCTGACATAATCATCCGGATTTTGATAATCGGTATCCATTAGTTTTTCCAATAAGTTGGCCACCTTTGTTTTTTTCTCTTTAAGGCATTGAAGATTAAGTCTTAATCGCCACAGTATTGAATCCGGTTGAAATTCTTTTTCAACATTATTTTGCATCATACTAATAGTTTTTTGGCAAAAAGAAGGTCGATTATTTTTTAATGCATATTCAACAAAATATGCTATTGCTTCTTTATTCTGGGGTGGGATTAGTTTTACCAGATCCTCAAACGAATTGTATTTCGTTGCATAAACATTTAGTATTTTTGGGGTTGATCTGGGATTATAATTAAGTAAAAGTCTCCAGGCGGAAGCAGCATTTAGAGGCTTGTCAAGTTCAAAAAGCAGATGTCCAGTCAAATTTAAGGCTGGCCAATAGGTGGGATTAAGATAGATTGATATATTTAACCATTTTAAAGCCAAGGGATATTTTTTTTTTCCTACTTTGGCCAGATACTCTCCGGTGCGGTAATACAGATAGTAATTATTCGAATGGAGGTTAATCGAGGAGGAGATAGTTTTGAGTATCCTGGGATCCAATTTTTGATCAAACCGGTTGGCGGTTTTAAACATAGTTTCCAGAGAATTATTCCAAACCCAGGGTAAGCCAATTGCGGATATTGTCAAAAGAGTTGTGGCCAGGAGGAGAAAAATTGGAATTTTAATCCTTTTACTCCAGGCAGGAGACCGATTAAAAACTAAGGACAAAGATACAATCGCCAATAATCCGGTGCCCATAAATTCCAGGTTAAAATCTCCCAGATTTTGGATACCCAGAAATAGCAGCCCGCACCAAGCCCCTTTTTGAAGAGGGGTAATTTTTCTCTCTTTAAAATTTTGGTAAAGGAAAAAAAGGAAAAGTAAGCAGAAAAAAATGGAGGTTATTATTCCACATTCGGAAACTACTTGTAATATCAGGTTTTCAGGATG
>CAZTWC010000199.1:0-7077 GCA_964617105.1 uncultured Myxococcia bacterium | reverse complement strand
TAGAGCATCAGCCTTCCAAGCTGAGGGTCGCGGGTTCGAATCCCGTTTCCCGCTCCAAGAATACGAGGCGCCCATGTAGCTCAGGCGGTAGAGCATTTCCTTGGTAAGGAAAAGGTCACCGGTTCAATTCCGGTCATGGGCTCCATATTGATATAAATAAAACGATATTAATACTAATTTATCTGTTTATTTTTGAATAGCCCTCATTCCATATATTCTTTTTAGGAGGAGAAACCAATGGCTAGAGAAAAATTTGTGCGCAGCAAACCGCATGTAAACGTAGGTACCATCGGGCACGTGGATCACGGTAAAACTACCCTGACTTCGGCTATGACCAAATTGTTGCATAAAAAAGGATTGGCCGACTTTATGGCTTTTGACGAATTACCATAGCCACTGCTCATGTGGAATATGAATCTGAAACCAGGCATTATGCTCATGTGGACTGCCCAGGTCATGCCGACTATGTCAAAAACATGATTACCGGTGCTGCCCAAATGGACGGCGCTATCCTGGTTGTGAGTGCTGCCGATGGCCCCATGCCTCAAACCCGCGAACATATTTTGCTAGCCAGACAGGTTGGCGTTCCCTATATTGTGGTGTTCATGAACAAAACCGATATGGTAGATGACCCTGAACTGCTGGAATTGGTTGAATTGGAACTGCGCGAATTGCTTTCCGAATATGAGTTCCCTGGCGATGATATACCTATTGTTATGGGTAGTGCCTTGAAAGCCGGTCAATCTGATAATCCCGATTCGGATGAGGCCAAATGTATCTTTGAGTTGATCAAGGCGGTTGATGACTATGTGCCTGAGCCTGTCAGAGATATAGATAAGCCTTTCTTAATGCCTGTAGAAGATGTATTTACCATTAGTGGTCGTGGAACTGTGGCCACTGGTAGAATTGACCGCGGCCAAATTAAGATGAGTGAAGAGGTTGAAGTGGTTGGTATCAAAGATACCGTCAAAACAGTGGTTACCGGTGTGGAGATGTTCCGCAAAACCATGGATGAAGGCCAGGCAGGCGATAATGTTGGTTGCTTGCTTCGTGGTGTAAAAAGAACTGATATCGAACGCGGCCAGGTGTTAGCAAAACCAGGAAGTATTAAACCTCATACCCATTTTAAAGGCGAGGTATACGTGCTGTCCAAAGAGGAAGGTGGAAGACACACTCCCTTCTTCAACGGTTACAGACCACAATTTTATTTCCGGACCACCGATGTTACCGGTTCAGTAACATTACCCGAAGGTGTTGAAATGGTTATGCCTGGTGACAACGTGAGTGTTGAAGTCAGGTTGATTACCCCCATCGCCATGGAAAAAGAGTTGCGTTTCGCTATTAGAGAAGGCGGTCGTACAGTTGGCGCCGGCGTAGTTTCTGAGATCGTCGAATAGCAGCGGGAATCTTTTAGAATAGTAATAATGTAATACTTAGCGGTTGATAAAATGAGAATAATAATTACCTTCGAGTGTAGTGAATGCAAAAACCGTAATTATACCTCAACTAAAAATAAGAGGACAACTCCCAGCAAGTTGAGTTTAAAAAAGTATTGCCGTTTTTGCCGTAAACATACGGTCCATAAAGAAACTAAATAATCTCTCGACTTCGATTATTATAGTTATTAAAGGTTATTAATTTATGGTTTAAAGGCCAGTAGCTCCAACGGCTAGAGCACCGGACTCCAAATCCGGGGGGTGTGGGTTCGAATCCCTCCTGGCCTGCCATTTTTAATGTATCTTTAATAAATAATTATCTTGGGTAAAAAAATAATATGAATCCCAATCAAAAATATTTATTTGTAGGCTTTTTAACCATTGGAATTTTTATCGGAATTTTTTTGGTAAAAATGATTGCCGGATTTTTAGGCATTATCTCAGTTTATGATTATCCATTAATTGGCAGTAAAATTACCTTGTCCATGGTTTTGGGCTTTATTTGTACCCTGGGTGGATTAATTTACGCCTATCGGGTTCCGGTGGTAAATAAATTATCTCACGAAATAGTAATCGAACTGAGCAAAGTTACCTGGCCAGGCCAAAAAGAGTTAAAACTCTCAACCATTGTTGTTTTAATAATGGTTTTAATTGTTTCGATAATTTTGGGTCTTTTCGATTCTATCTGGTCATGGCTAAGCGACCTTGTTTATTGATGATTATTGACTTGGTCTATTTAGGTGTAAACTAAATTATGAACGACGAAGAAGAAAAAAATATAGTCCCAGAGGTCCCTGACGTTCAAGACGTCCATAACAAGGAAGATGAAGCAGATAATCCATCTTCGCTTTCGACTACTGCCGAAGGCGAAACCCCGGATGATTTTGTGAAAAAATGGTATATTGTGCATACCTATTCCGGTTATGAAAACAAAGCCAAACAGGCGTTGGAAGAACGGATAAAAAATGCCCATATGGAGAAACTCTTTGGCGACATACTTATTCCCAGCGAAGAAGTAGTCAAAATGGTCAAAGGTACAAAGCGTACTACTAGAATGAAATTTTTTCCCGGGTATATGATCGTTAATATGGATTTGAACGATGAGACCTGGTACCTGATAAAAAATACACCCCGAATTACTGGATTTGTTGGGGGACAAACTACCTCTCCTCCGGCTCTTTCGGAAACGGAAGTACAAAAAATTAAAGACCAGTTGCAGGATGGTGGATTTTCCAAAAAAATTAGCACCATGTTTACCGAAGGTGAAACCGTCAGGGTAATTGAAGGTCCCTTTGCAAACTTTAGTGGACTAATTGAGGAAGTTAATCCGGAAAAAGGGAAACTTAAAGTACTGGTAAGTATCTTTGGTAGAGCAACCCCCCTGGAACTGGATTTTGCCCAGGTGGAAAAGAATTAAACTTAAGTGACGGACTTACAACCAGTCTGTATTTAATAAGGAGCGGTAAATGGCTAAAAAAATAATGACTAATATCAAATTGCAAATTGAGGCAGGAAAAGCCAACCCTTCGCCACCAGTTGGCCCTGCCCTTGGGCAACATGGTGTAAACATAATGGAATTTTGTAAAGCCTTTAATGCAAAAACCCAAAAAGATATGGGCACCATAACTCCGGTTATAATAACTGTTTATCAGGATCGTACTTTTACTTTTATTACCAAAACGCCACCAGCAGCAGTACTAATCAAAAAGGCAGCCAAACTGGAGAAAGGTTCCAGTATCCCCAACCGGGATAAGGTAGGTAAAATAACTAAAAAACAGGTTGAGGAAATAGCTCAATTCAAAATGCAAGATCTCAATGCATTCACAATTGAGCAGGCCATGAAAACCATTGAAGGTACGGCCAGAAGTATGGGTGTTGAAATAGAATAAGGGAGATTGTGTTATGAAAAGGGGAAAAAAATATCGCGCTGTAGCGCCCCAGGTGGATAGGTTAAAAAAATACCCCCTGGAAGAGGCTCTTCAACTGGTTAAATCGACCTCTTACGTCAATTTTGACAGCACCCTGGATATCGCTGTAAATTTGGCTGTAAATCCAAAATACGCTGATCAGATGGTAAGAGGGGCGGTCGTTCTTCCTAATGGACTGGGTAAAACGGTAAAAGTCCTGGTTTTCGCTCAGGGAGAAAAGGAAAAAGAGGCTCTTGATGCTGGTGCAGACTTTGTGGGAGCTGAAGAATTTGCGGAAAAAATCAAAAAGGGATGGTTGGGATTTGATAAGGTGCTGGCTACTCCAGATATGATGAGACACGTTGGTAAACTAGGTAAAATACTTGGCCCCCGTGGATTAATGCCCAATCCTAAGGTTGGCACAGTAACCAAGGATATTGCCCGGAGTGTTAAAGAGATGAAAGCCGGACGAGTGGAATATCGGGTTGACAAAGCCGGTATTATTCACGCTGGAGTTGGAAAAGTTTCTTTTGATGAACAATCTCTTAAAGAAAATGTAACCTGCCTGATAGAAGCACTAATTAAGGCTAAACCTGCCTCAGCCAAAGGCAACTATTTAAAAAATATCACTCTGGCCTCTTCCATGGGACTAGGTATCAAAGTTGATACCGTCAAGTTGCAAGACGATATTAAAGAGAATCAATAGGAGATAAGACGTTGGATCGTGCCACAAAACAACAGACCATTAAAAATTACCGAGAAAAGATAACCAAGAGTTCTTCGGTTATTCTAACTGATTACCGCGGATTAAATGTTCCTCAAATGGAAAAATTTCGTGGAAAATTACGGGAAAAAGAGATCGATTACCAGGTGGTAAAAAATACTCTTACCAAACTGGCTATCAAAGACACTCCCTATGAAGGGCTTGACCAATTTATTAACGGTCCTGTCTCTATCGCCCTCTCCTATGATGATCCCATTACGCCAATTAAAATTGCGGTAGATTTTAGCAAAGAAAATAAAAACCTTAAAATCAAAGGCGGCTTTGTCGATGGGAAAATCATCGATGCTAAAGTAATTCCCAGTCTAGCCAAAATACCATCTAAATTGGTATTACAAGGACAATTAGTAGGCCTGATGGCTGCACCAATCAGTCAGTTTCTCACTGTATTGGGAGGCGTGCCCCGCCAATTCCTAGATCTCTTAACTGCTATTAAAGAGAAAAAAGAGCAGGAAGAGGACGGTGGACAACAGGAACCGCAGGAAGAATAATAGAGCATTTATTTTACTAACCAATTCGTTTAATTAACAGACGTTTTCTATAAAAGGAGTATAACAATGAGCGATGTGCAGATTACCCAAGACCAGGTAAAAGAGTTCATTAAAAACATGACAGTTTTAGATCTTTCCTCTCTTATCAAAGAGTTGGAAGATGAACTAGGTGTTTCTGCTGCTGCTCCAGTGGCGGCTATGGCAATGGCCCCAGGCGGAGATGCGGCTCCCGCTGAAGAGGAGAAAGACGAATTTGATTTGGTCTTGACCTCTTTTGGCGATAAAAAAATTCATGTTATCAAAGAGATTCGCGCTATTACCGGTTTACCGTTAAAAGAGGCGAAAGAATTGATAGACAACCTGCCAAAACCAGTTAAAACTGCTGTTCCCAAAGAAGAAGCAGAAAAACTAAAAGAACAAATAGAAAAAGTTGGTGGTAAAGTCGAAATCAAATAGTTACTTAATAGAAATTTGATTTTTAAGCAATTCACATTCGGAATATATTTCACCGGTAATAAATACCTGAGGCTATGAGCCTTTACCCCTATTGCATTTTAAGATTTTCTCGTTAGGGGTTTAGGCTTTCCGAATGGAAACTAGGAAAAGAGATGCAACTTATCTCTTCTTAGGTAGACTTTATCTATGCAAACAAAACTATCCTACCGGAAAACAATAATTCTTCATCATTTTTATCATTTAAATTTAATCATAGTCTAAACGCTATGACATATTTGCATTTTTTATTTTATCTGCAACTCGCTTTAACTACAGGATATCGTAATGCAGGGAAACAAAATTCAAAAAAATTTCAGAATCCGTAAGTCTTTTGCCAAAATACCTCCGGTTATCGATATGCCCAATCTTATCGATATTCAAAAACAATCGTATAATAAATTTCTACAGGCCGATGTACCACCTGAAAAGAGAAAGAATATTGGGCTTCAAGGGGTATTCAAACGGATCTTTCCAATCAAAGATTATAATGAAACCGCTTCTTTGGATTTCGAGAGTTACTCTATGGAAAAACCCAAATGCGTAGTAAAAGAATGCCGGCAACGGGGTATTACTTATGCTGCCCCCATAAAGGTACTCTTGCGGTTAGCTATTTGGGAAAAAGACGCTGATACCGAAACCAGCACCATTAAAGAGATAATGGAGCAGGAGGTTTATTTTGGTGAAATCCCTTTGATGACCGATAACGGAACTTTTATTATTAACGGTGCAGAAAGAGTGGTGGTAAGCCAATTACATCGCTCACCGGGTACTTTTTTTGAACACGATAAAGGCAAAACCCACTCTTCGGGAAAAAAATTATACTCAGCCAGGATTATACCCTATAGAGGCTCCTGGATAGACTTTGAATTCGATGCCAGGGATTTGATCAATGTACGCATTGATCGCCGCCGTAAATTACCGGCTACTGTGCTGCTCAGGGCTCTCGGTTATTCAACTAATGAGTTGTTGAACTACTACTACGATACTGAAACCATTTTTCTGGAAGAGGAAAAGGTATTCAAAAGTATTGAAATCGAATTACTCAAGGGACAGAGGGCTATCAAAGATATTTTGCACCCTAAAACAGAAAGAGTAATCGCCAAGAAAAATCTCAAATTCACCAAACGTACCATTCAGAGAATCAGGGAAGCCGGTATTACCAAATTACCCATTGAGCCAGAAGACGTGATGGGAAAAGTTGTTGCCAAAGATATAATCGATGACGAAACCGGCGAGGTTATCCTGGAGTGCAACGATGAAATTACTGAAGATAAACTGGATGAACTAAAGCATAAAAACATCAATGTTTTTAAAGTCTTTTTCATCGACAACCTTAATGTAGGCTCCTTTTTAAGAGACACCTTAAACTCCGATAAAATCAGCACTCGTGAAGAGGCTTTGATTGAAATTTACCGGAGACTAAGACCGGGTGATCCCCCTACCCTCGATACGGCGACTAATCTGTTCGAAAACTTGTTCTTCAATGCTGACCGTTATGACTTGTCGGCAGTGGGACGATTGAAGTTGAATTTCAAATTTGGACTCAACGAACCTCTTTCCAATACAATTCTTACTAAAAAAGATATCCTGGAAGTGGTTAGACATCTGATAGACCTGAAAAATAAGAACGGCGATGTGGATGACATCGATCACCTGGGTAATCGCCGGGTTCGGTCGGTGGGAGAACTTCTAGAAAACCAGTACCAAATTGGACTGGTAAGGATGGAGAGGGCGATTAAAGAGAGGATGAGCCTCCAAGAAGCAGATACTCTCATGCCCCATGACCTGATGAATACCAAACCGGTTACTGCGGTTATAAAGGAGTTTTTTGGCTCCAGTCAACTCTCACAATTTATGGATCAAACCAATCCTCTTTCGGAAATAACTCATAAAAGACGCTTGAGTGCCCTGGGACCAGGCGGTCTTACCAGAGAGCGAGCCGGATTTGACGTCAGAGACGTTCATCC
>CAZTWC010000198.1:0-7082 GCA_964617105.1 uncultured Myxococcia bacterium | reverse complement strand
TAGACTCCACTTTCCAAATCACCCATCCTTCCTTTGAAATTGCGGTTAGAGGTGGCCAGGCAGACTTCACCTTTCCCAATCAGCCCTTTGTCGATATTGCAGCAAGGTCCGCAACTGGAATTGCCAATGGCAGCTCCGGCTCGGTGCAACTTCTCCATGCAGCCCGACCGAAACATTTGACTTTCCACTTGTTTGGAGGCGGCAATTACAATCATCCTCACCTGGGGATGTTTTTCCTGACCCGCGAAAATCCGCGCTGCCAACTCAAAATCCTCCAGCCTCCCACCGGTGCAGGAGCCGAGATAAACCTGGTCTACATCAATACCTTCCACCTCTTTGACTTTTTTTATGTTGGCCGGACTATGGGGCAAGGCTATTAGCGGTTCCAGGCTGGAGAGGTCGATCTCCAGAAGTTCCTCATATACGGCATCCCGATCAGGGAAGAGGGGGTGATAGTCCCCATTTTTTGCCAAAGTAAACTCCTCGGTTACCTGGTCAGGCACAAATATGCCAGCCATAGCCCCAGTTTCCACGCTCATGTTAGATATGGTGCAACGGCTGTCCATGGAAATTTTATCTTCCGAAAGGTCGTGATACTCCAGGGCCATGGCCAGACCGCCGTTTTCACCCAACAGTCTCAATATCTCCAGGGCAATATCTTTGCCAGAGATATATTCGGGCATTTTGCCCCGCAAGGTGATTTTGATGGAATGGGGCACTTTGAGCCATAGGTGGCCCTCAATCAGAGCATAGAGGAAATCGGTGGAGCCGATGCCGGTAGCCATAGCCCCCAGAGCACCGGAGGTGACGGTGTGAGAGTCAGCCCCCAGGATCAATTTTCCGGCGGTAACCCGGCTGTCCTCTACCAGCAACTGGTGACAAATTCCCTCGAAAACCCGGTTTTCCAACTCCTCCTCCCGGGCGAACAGGATCTGTTTGAGAAGAATATTAGCCCGGTCCACTGTGGCGGGCGGAGCAAAATGATCACCCACCAACAGCACTTTTGAGGGGTCGAATATCAAAGAACGACCGCAAATCTTTTTATAACGAAGATAATCGTCCATAATCAGGGTGGCGGTTCCGTCATGGCCCATCAATAAATCATAGGTACAGGTGGTTATTTCGCCAGCCCGAATATGTTTTGGCGTCTTTTGCTGTAAAATTTTTTCTGCTAAAGTTTTGGGAGTGTCAGGCATCTCAATCTTCATCAATAACCTCAGAGGCGATCTTTAACAGGGTATTGTGGGATATTCCCAACTGGTGATTATAGTAATAATCTAATCTTTCTTCCATCTGGGATATTCTAGGTTTTTCCCGAGTTTCTTTGCGGTTTTTCAGTTGCCGGGTAATGTTTTTTAACTGCTCTTTGTTGGCGTGGATACCGTAATCTTGCAACAGCAACTCAACTTGTTTTTTGCCGGCGTGTTTGCCAATCACAAACTCCCGCTTGCGCCCCACCTCCTCCGGCTGGATAGGTTCGTAAGTTTTAGGATCCTCGATTACCGTCTGGGCGTGAGTGCCGGATTCGTGTCTAAAGGCGTTGAATCCAACTATTGGTTGGCTGGGAGAGGGGAAAATCCCGGCTGAATGAGCCACTAGTTTGGATAGTTCATCTAGTTTGTTCAGATGGATCCCGGTAGAAACTCCAGATTTTTCCAGGGCCATAACCACTTGTTCCAGAGGGGCGTTACCGCTTCTTTCTCCCAGGCCGTTCATGGTAACGGTAGGGAATTTGGCCCCACTCTCCATGGCTGCCAGAGTATTGGCTGCCGCCAGGCCAAAATCGTTGTGGCAGTGGATGCCGTAAACTATTTCTTTGGGAGTATTATTCAATATTTCGGCGATAAATTCTTTTATGGCCGTAGATGTGGTGAACACCCCTACGGTATCGCAGATCATTATTCTTTCCACTCCGGCCTGGTGTAAATCGGTAAACAGGGTGATCAGGTATTCTGGATTGGAGCGGGCACTATCTTCGGCGATATAAGTCACTTTCAACCCTTTTTTATGGGCATAATCTGCATATTTCAGGGCTTTTTCCCGGGCTTGATCTTCCTGGATGCCAAATTTATGGTAGAGATGGATGGGACTGGTGGAGAGAAACATATACACCCATTCGACGCCGCACTCTTTGGCCAAATTTATATCTATTTCTTCAGTTCTGACAGTGGCGCCGATTTCCGCCTTTAGATCTGCTTCAACCATCCCCCGCAGAGCCTGGCGCTCATATTCTGAAACTATGGGCATGGCAGCATCCAAAATAGCCACTCCAGCCGCGTCCAGGGCTTTGGCTAGTTTGATTTTTTCCTTAGGATTAAAACTAACTCCCGGAGCCTGCTCGCCATCCCTTAAGGTGCAGTCCCAAATTTTGACTTGTTTTCCCCTTAAGTGTTTCAGGCCCGACAGCCTGGCATTATTGTCATAAATATTTTGCTCACTCATTTTTTCACCCTATTTAATATTTCCAAATCGCTTTTCGTAGGATTACGACCATCTATAAACCGTTTCATCTTCCTCTCTCCCCGGGGGATCTCCTCCACCTGGATCACTTGATTTGGAGTGAGGTTGGTGAGAGCCTTTACCCGTTGAGTAATCTCTTTAGCCATATCTTTACTTGATTTGACATAAACAGTCAGGATATCCATATCGCCCTTATTGTCCACCACCGCCAGGTAGTTCTCCACCTGAGAGATCTTTAAGATCGCTTCCTCAATTTCACGCGGAAGAATCAGGGTACCGCGTATTTTGGTTCGGTCATCCAGCCGGCCTTCAATAAAGGATATTTTGGGCAAAGTGCGTCCACAGGGGCAACTCTCCATGCGAGAGATAATATCCCGGCTCCTGAAGCGAATCAATGGCACTCCCTGTCTTGTAAGGGTGGTGTAAACCGCTTCCCCTTTTTCTCCCGGTTTTACCGGTTCACCGCTTTCAAAATCGAGAATTTCCAGGTAAACAATATCTGCCGACCAATGGTACCCATCTCGCTCCGGACAGGTGCCGGACGCCCCTATTTCGGTTATGCCGTAACCAGAATAGGCTTTTATGCCCCAGGCCGTTTCGATCCTTTCCATGGTGGCTTCGGTAATAGGTTCACCTAAAAGAAAAGCCTTTTTCAGCGAACTGGAGGCTGGATCAAATCCGGTGGCCCGGGCATAATTGGCCAGGGTTAGAATAAAGGAAGGCACACCCATAATTACTGTGGGCTTTAAATTTTTAATAAAAAACAGTTGCTGTTCAGGATTGCCAGGCCCCATTGGAATAACAGCGGCGCCGGCTTTCTCCGCCCCGCCCTGGGTTGATGCACCAGCGAAAAATAGACCATAAGGGGTGGTATTTTGAACAATATCCCCGGCTGAGATAGTTGAAGCCCGCATGCCCCTGGCTGCCATCTCTATCACATCGTTCCAGTCATTTTTAGTAAAACCGATAACCGTAGGTTTTCCGGTGGTGCCAGAGGTGGTGTGGATCTTGTCAATCTGTTCCATGGGAACCGCAAAGGTGCCATAGGGCCAGCAATCACGCAGATCCTGTTTGCAGGTAAAGGGAAAACGCCGCAGATCATCCAGGCAGCGTAACTGTTCCGGTTTTACTCCAGCCTGGTCAAATTTGTCCCTATAAAGGGGCGAATGGGCATAGACCCTTGATAACACCTCCTGCATTCTTACCAATTGCAGTTTTTGCAAATCATGGGCATCTATCTGCTCTATTTTTGGGTTAAACATCAATCTTTCCTTGCCAGTGTTTGTTTGAAATAATTTAACATAGCAATACCCGCCGAGGCAAGCATTTTAGAACTCAATTTGAGGAGCTCAGAGTTCCCATCCGAGAATTCGTAGCAGAAGGGGTTTTCAGACAGGAACTAGAGTAGTTGGGCTTTTTACTTGACGGGTAGATGGCTTTGATCAATACTTTTCTTATATGCTTTTTAACACTGTAGATTTCTTCATTTTTTTAGCAGTAATGCTGCCTACCTATTACCTGTTGAAGCACAGGTGGCAAAATATCCTTCTTTTAGGAGCCTCCTATTTTTTCTATGGATATTGGGATTACCGTTTTTGTTCACTTTTGGCCCTCTCCACCGTGGTTGACTTTTTTTGCGCTCAGCGCATACAGTCCTCCTCTGAGCAGTCTAAAAAAGATTTTTACCTGGCCATCAGTTGCTGTACCAACCTGGGAATTTTAGGCTTTTTCAAATACGTCAACTTTTTTGTATCCTCTTTTTCTGAGACTCTTCAACTCTTTGGCTTGCATGTCAATTCTTACAGTCTAAATATTATTTTACCGGTGGGGATCTCTTTTTATACCTTCCAAACCTTGGCCTACACCATTGATGTGTACCGGGGTAAAATCAAACCCTCCTATGATTTTATCAACTTTGCTCTCTATGTTTCATTTTTCCCCCAATTGGTGGCGGGCCCAATTGAGAGAGGGGGCCGGCTTTTACCCCAAATCGAGCAAAAACGAACTGTCAGCGCCGACCAGGTGCGCAAGGGAATTTTATTGATCCTCATAGGTATGTTGCGCAAAGTCGCCATAGCAGATATCGTTGATCCAACCGTCTGTAAAGTTTTCAACGATCCAATGGCCCACAGTGCCGACCAGGTGTTCCAGGCTCATATTTTCTTTGCTTTACAGATCTATTGCGATTTTGCCGGTTACAGCGATATTGCCCGGGGAACTGCCAAGATCTTTGGTTTTAACTTGATGAGAAATTTTACCCAGCCCTATTTCTCCCGGAGTATTGGAGAATTTTGGACCCGCTGGCATATCTCCTTTACCACCTGGATCAGAGATTATCTCTATTTCTCCATGGGAGGCAGTAAAAAAGGCTCTGTCCGGGCCCAATTGAATCTATTGTTCGCTTTTATTATGATTGGTCTGTGGCATGGCGCCGACTCCAGCAATGTCACCCTGGGAATACTGTTTTTTAGTTATATCTTTACCGAAAGGATAATCAGAGGACTATGGTCTAAATATGGCATTAAAACTCCGCACCGTATTTTAGACATATTGGTTTTGTCTCCCATATGCTGGGTTTTGGTGATGATTGCGGTGATGATGGCCTGGAACGTCTTTCGGGCGCCCACTTTTTTTGAAGCGGGCCAGATGGTTTCCACCCTTTTTGTCAATCCCTGGCATTTTACCTACGCCGGCTGGGAACTCTTTATATATGTAGTCGGGTTAACATTGATAATCGACTTGCCCCAGAAGAGAATCAGGTCTCCCTATCTGTTTTTAAAACTATCCCCAGCCATGAAATCCTTTTTGGTCACCGTATCATTGTTTATATTGGTGATGGCCTGGAACGTGAATCATATCCCCTTTATCTATTTTCAGTTTTAAGGGAGCCCTAAGGTTACTGCTTCTCGTAAACCAGCCAGACTACCGGATAGCGAAAGATAAAGGTGCTTCCCTTGACAGCAGGCAAAACTTCAATGAGTTTGTAGTCCTGGAGCAGGCAACTTTTAAAAGGATCATCATCCATAGAGTCATAATAGACCTGGTAATTGGAGCCAATCTGGGTTTCTAGTCGTTCAAACACGGTTAAGATATGGGGATTTAGATCCAGACGCTTTTTTACTTTATCTATTATAACCAGAGCATAGCGGCTGGCTTGATCCTCAGCATTAGCAAAACACTGGTTGATTTGAAAAGAAATGCGGTTTAATTTACTGGGAAAAGATTTGCTGGTTGACTTGGGCTTACCTGACTGTTTATCAACAAATTTTATCAACTGGGAGAGACACTCCACCCCATAGAATTCTTTATATTTGATAATATAGTGGTATCTTTTCTCTCGGCACAACTCCAACAGGTCATCGTTCTTTACCATTCCAGAGTCTTTCATCTCCTTGATAATAAATTTTTCCGGAGAGCCCTCATGCCCTGCCAGGATGAGATGAGAGGATTGATCATCCAAAACATTTCCTTTAGCCTCTTTGGCGTAATGTTGCAGTTTTTTATCTACTGCTAGATTCTCATAACTGGAGGGAAGCGAGAACGTGGTGATGGGTAACAGCAGGTAAAAATTAAAAATAGAAAAGAGAAACAACCAGATATAGGGGGAGGAAAACAGATAGTGCCATTTTTTGGGTGCCCGTATGGTACAATTGGCAATTGCAGAGATAATTGGATAAACTGCCCCGGCTACTATTACGCTAATTAAAACCGCCAAA
Source organism: uncultured Myxococcia bacterium (assembly GCA_964617105.1). Classification (GTDB taxonomy): domain Bacteria; phylum CAZTWC01; class CAZTWC01; order CAZTWC01; family CAZTWC01; genus CAZTWC01. The sequence goes on along the minus strand of CAZTWC010000198.1, from coordinate 906 downwards.
CAACCCAGAAAGGGACGATCGTAAGGGAGATCATACAACTCTTCGCCAGTGTAAAAAGGGAAAGGAAAAAGGGCGGCTAGCAAAAGCAGCAAAACCGCCACCACTATTCCCGCCCAATAGAGGTGGTTATCTCTATAGTTTGGCAAGGTTTTTTGGCTCTCAATAGAGTCGGACACAGCGGAAAATTGTAATTTTAGCACTATTGCTGGCAAAAGATGAAATATCCCCAACTGGATAAAATTGTTTAATATTTGTCTGGCATCGGAACTTTCCTTCTCAAACAGAGTCAGTAAAGAGGAGTAAGGGAGTTCCCACTTTGAAATAACCACTCCCAAAAACAGCAAACTGTAAGTTGCTATCCAGGTTAAAAGGAGAGGTAAATAAAAACGGCTTAGAGAGTAAAGAAAGATCAGGCGGCCCGACAGGGGGAGATCCGGGTTTCTGCTTTTTTCTGGCAGCCCTCGGCCCAGTACCACCAGGGAGGCAGCAAAAAATTCCATGAAATAATGTAGTTCAGGATCCAGTTTCCTAATTTGTATAAGGGAAAATATGGTAGTTAAAATCAGGTATATACTCCACAGGTCCAGCCGGGTTTCACCCCTATTTTTCGGTTCAAGATAGATGAGGGCCAGGAAAATTAACGGGGAGATAAACAGCAAAAAGGAGATAAGTAGATAGATAGTTTGAGTAAGCGGGCCGTAAAAGGCGTTATACTTAACCAGATGATAATAGAACTCCCAGTTGGTGGACAGGTTGACACCAATAAATATAGACAAAGATGTAAAACCAAAAAAAGCGGAAAAAAACAGGGAGAGTTTTTTATCTCTGAGCCAGAGAAATAGCGCCGCCGCCACTGGCGCCATGATAAATGAGTGCTTGGAATAGGCAGAGAAAAGGAAAAAGATA
>CAZTWC010000197.1:4243-7094 GCA_964617105.1 uncultured Myxococcia bacterium | reverse complement strand
CCGGGATCTCCTCAACTCCGTCTGATTGAAAAAGGGGATGGAGAGGATTCCTATTTTTTAGAAAGCCTGGAGGGAAAAATAGAGGTCAATGGTAAAGCCGGAGAGAGGTTTTCTCTACAACCGGGAGACCGAATAGCCCTTAAAGAGGGGGAATTGCTTTTTCTAACCAGAGGTCCGGGCCAGACTATACCTTACCAGAGTTCTACCAGCGAATCTACCGGTCTACTTACCTTAGCTGACAGCGGCAGTCACCTGCAGGAGGAGATAGGAAGGCTGGAGTTTGATGAGCAAGGGGTCTGGCGAAATTTTAAGGTGTTGATTCAGGATAGTATTTTGATTGGAAAATCCTCCGAATGTCAGGTGCAGATAAAAGGAGATGACTACATCTCTTCTAGCCATTGCCAAATTTTTAGCCGTAACGGCCGCTATTTTATTCGCGATTTGAACAGTAAAAACGGTACCCGGGTCAACAGCCTGCTGGTGCAGGATGCTGAACTTCCCTTTGCCGCCACGATTACCATTGGCAGTACCGAGATAACCTTTACTCGACAGTTGAATAAACAAAGTATCGAGCAATTCCCTGATAGTTGTTTTCACAACATTATCAGTTGTTCAGCCCAGATGAGAAAGATGTTTTCTCTGGTGGAAAAAGTTGCCCCCTCATCGGTGCCGGTTTTAATTTGTGGCGAGAGCGGCACTGGCAAGGAATTGGTGGCCAGAGCCTTACACGAAGAGAGTGGCCGAAAAACTTTTGTGCCGCTTAACTGCGGGGCAATTCCGAAAGACCTGGTGGAGAGCGAACTTTTTGGCTTTGAACGCGGCGCATTTTCCGGGGCCATAAAAAAACACCCGGGCGCTTTTATCCAGGCAGATGGCGGCACCCTCTTTCTGGATGAAATTGCTGAGTTGCCCCTGTCGGTGCAGGTGAAACTTTTACGGGTTTTAGAAACCGGGGAGGTAAAACCTCTTGGCAGCGCTGATTACATCCATCCCGATTTTCGGATTGTGGCGGCCACCCACCAGAATCTAGAGCAGATGGTGCAGCAGGGAACATTCCGTCAGGATCTGTATTACCGGTTGTTTGTGGTGCCTCTTGAGATACCGCCTTTACGGGCAAGGCCGGAGGATGTGGCAATTTTGACCCGCCATTTTTTAACCGAATTTTTTCCTGACCAGCAGGTAAATTTATCAAAGCAGGTAATGGAATTGTTGCAGAAATATAATTTTCCAGGCAATGTCCGAGAGTTACGAACTTTCTTGTTGCGGGCATATTATGGTGCCGAGGGAACCACCCTGGAGGCCAGCGATTTTCACTTTTTATCTGATTTGATCCGCAAGGGTTCGGGAAAAAAAAACCCGCTAAATCAGATTGAACGACAAAAAATTATCCAGGCTCTCAGAGAAACCAGAGGCAACCGTAAAGCGGCAGCTCAGAACATAGGTATCGCTCGTTCCACCCTTCATTACAAAATTAATCTCTATGAAATCAAAGATGAAGAAGTTTTTTAATTTTTTCCTGGTTATTTTCCTGCTGTTGAAAATCTTTTACGGAGGATCTTCAAGTTCTGCTTCTGAAAAAGATGGTAATGGAGAGCATCAAACCAGTTTCAAGGGATTTCATTTACAGCAGTATAAAAAAGATATCAATATTGAACTTAAAGCTCAAAAGGTTAAAATAAAAAACAAAACTGAGTTTCATTTTCAACAGGTTATTTTTTCCCGCCAGATGAAAAAAAAAGGGCGATCAGGAAAAAAGTTGATTCTCAATTGTGCCCGGGGAATTTTTTGGCGCCACCGAGATCTGTTGAAATTGTCAGAATTGACGGGTAACCTACCCCGTCAGGGTAAAATTTTTTCTCCATCCGCTCTCTATCGAATCAAAGAGGATACCCTCTCTTTTGAGCAAGGGATAAAAATGGTTTCTTCCAAAGGTGTGATAAAGGCGGATAAGGCATTTATCTATTTGGGTAAAGGCATAGGAGAAAATGGAGTTGGCCTGAAGAAATAATTCTGGTTGTGCTCAGGCGGCTAAAGTGCTATTATATAAAATGTGTAGAAAATATGGGCAGTGAGGGTAAGATGAAGTGGATAGTGTTTATTATGGTTCTGTTGCTAAATATTTTACCCACATATGCAGAACCAATTCCAACTGCAAATCAAAAGTTCAATTTGGGTAACCGGTTTGATATCAGCGCCAAGTCCATGCAAATTTTTCATCAACAAGCCAGGGCCGAATTTAGCGGCCAGGTAAAGTTAAAGACCGATAAATTTGAAATTAATTGTTCCGAAATGCTGGTGTTTTATGACCAGGATGGTTATATTGATCGTATTGAATTTTCAAAAAATGTGGTAATATACTATAAGGATAGTCGGATTAATTGCCAAAAGGGGATCTACTATTACCCTGACAAAAAAATGGTTTTATCTGGTGACCCGGTTATCAATGATGGTAAAAGTGTGGTCAGAGGCCAGGTGGTGGAATTATGGCTGACCCATGAAAAAATGGTGATTAACAGGGTAAAAGCGAAACTGGATGTCAAAAAGAGCAAAAAGAGCGAACCAAAATCGGTTGGAGATAATAAATCTAAGAAAAAAATACCGAGACAAGCCGGTTTTAAGGGGCAATAGCCTCAGTTTGAAAAATGGTGAGGTGGTGGGGCTGTTGGGTCCAAACGGGGCAGGTAAAACGACCACTTTTAATATTATTATGGGATTTGTCCGGCCGGATGAGGGAGAAATTAAACTAAATGGTCAAACCATAACCGACTTACCCACGTATAAAAAGGCCCGTTTGGGGATCAGTTATTTGCCCCAGGAGAGTTCTGTTTTCCAGGGGCTTTCGGTGGAGGAT
>CAZTWC010000197.1:0-4179 GCA_964617105.1 uncultured Myxococcia bacterium | reverse complement strand
ACAAATCAGGAAACTGTCTACCCTTAAGCAACTGGAGATTGCCGATTCTCTGTTAGATAAGTTCGGTTTGCACTCTATTCGACAGCAGGTGGCTTCAACCCTCTCAGGAGGAGAAAAAAGGCGTTTGGAAGTAGCCCGGACACTGGCCTGTGCGCCGGCTTTTATTCTTCTGGACGAGCCTTTTACCGGGGTGGATCCCCTGGCTATCAGCGATTTTCAGGAAGTTGTGCGTGGTTTGCGGGAGGACAACATTGGAGTGTTTATTACCGATCACAACGTGGTGGATACCCTGCAAATCTGTGACCGGGCTTATATTTTATTTCAAGGAGAGGTAATCGCCAGCGGTTCCCCGGAGCAATTAGTGGATAATCAAGTAGTAAAGCGGCTCTATTTAGGGGAAAAATACAAAAAATTATTTTAGGGCAAACTATAGGAGAAAAAATGCTCGATATTCAACAGAATCTCAACTTAAGGCAAGAACAGAAGCTGATCATGACTCCGCAACTCCAGCAGGCCATCAAGTTACTTCAACTTTCCCGCCTGGAACTAAACGACATGGTTACCGCTGAACTACTGGAAAATCCGGTGTTGGAAGAGTCTGTGGATATCAGAGAGAAAACCGATTCGGAAATCAAATTGCAAAAAGATGAGGAAGCCATCCCCGCTCAAAAGGAGGAGAACCCGGTTAAGGAAGTGCAGGAAGAGGGAAAAAAATCGGAAACGGACGAGATAGATTGGGAACGCTACCTGGAAAGTTACAACCAGATCGATCATGGTCAACTTTTTCGCCATGCCACCGACCGGGAGGAATTACCTTCTTATGAAACTTTTCTAACCAAAAAACCCACGCTGTTTGATCACTTAATGTGGCAGTTAACCCTATCCTCCCTGAGTGAGAAAGAGAGGGAAATGGGGGCGGTTATTATTGGAAATCTCCATGATGATGGTTACCTTAAAGATGCAGATGATTTGGTTTTTGGTGTCGCCCGGGACCATCAGGTGGATGAAAGCGTAGTGTTAAATGTTTTAACCACTATCCAGCAGTTCGATCCCGTGGGGGTTGCCTCCCGGGACCTCAAAGAAACCTTGCGCATACAGGCAACATATTTGCAGATTGAAAATGACCTGGTTTACAAGATAATCGATGACCATTTGCTGGAGTTGGAGAAAAAGGGACTGGATCACCTGAGTAAAAAACTAAAGGCCCAAAAAAAAGAGTTGCTGGAGGCTATAAAAATTATTACTACCCTTGATCCAAAACCGGGAAGTATTTACGCTGAGGATAATCCTCAGTATATCACTCCTGATGTCTATGTTTTCAAGGTGGCTGACAAGTGGACGGTGGTGCTCAATGAAGATGGTTTGCCCCGCTTGAAGATCAACAACTATTACCAGAAGGCGCTTAAAAGCAAAGGACAGAACGACACCAAAGAGTATATTCAGGATAAAATGAGAAAAGCCCGATTTTTGATAAATAGTATCCATAGGCGGCAGAAAACTATTTATCAGGTGACCGAAAAAATTGTGGAGATGCAGAAGGCATTTTTTGAGCGGGGAATCACCCATCTCAAACCAATGGTATTAAGGGATATCGCCGAAGAAGTGGAACTCCATGAAGCCACTATAAGCCGGGTTACCACCAATAAATATGTGCATACTCCCCAGGGATTATTTGAGTTGAAGTTTTTTTTCAACTCCGGCCTTTCCAAGGAGGGCGGCGGAGATATGGCCTCCGAAAGTGTCAAATATATTATTAAGCAGTTTATTGATTCTGAAGATACTGCGAGTCCGCTTAGCGATGAGCAAATAGTGAAGAAATTGGCCGAAAAAAAGATAAAAGCGGCCAGAAGGACAGTGGCCAAGTATCGTACTCAAATGGGTATCCCCGCCTCGTCCAAAAGAAAAAAGCGGTTTTAATAGCTATAATAGTTCCCGCTATTTTAATACCGGGATGATTATAAAAGATAGAACAATCACAATGCTAAGGAGGAAAAAACTATGCAAGTTAATCTAACTTTTCGTAACATCGACGTATCTGACGATCTCAGGACCTATCTCACCGAAAAACTGGAAAAGATAAACGCCAAGTTTATCTCATGGGGTGCGGCTGAAGCCAATGTAACCATGGGCAAGGAGAGGTATTTGAATGTAGTAGAGATCGGCATCCACAGTAAAGGTACCACTATCAGAGCTACTGAAAAATCGGAAGATATGTATTCCTCTATCGATTTGGTTTTGGCCAAACTGGAGAGACAACTGAAAAAATACAAGGGCCGTTTGCAAAACCATAAGCCGTCTGTGGACGAACACGAATTCGCCTTGCGGGAAGATAATCGGGAAGCAATTTAGTAGATGACCATCGTTGATCTTTTAAATAATGAAACTCTGAAACTGGAGTTGGTGGTTGCTAATAAAGATCTTGAACACCAGGTTATTGGGGTAATCAGCGATAAATCGATGAGAGAGTTTGACCATTGCTCTGCTGAATGCTTCCGGCACCTGGTTAAACTATTTGGCCCTTTGGAGTTGAGCCGCTGGAAAAATTTATCGGAAATCTCTAAACAGGAACAGGTAATAGAGAACTTAAAGATCGCTGGAATTTCCGCTATGGTGATCTGTAATAACCTCAACATACCTATAGAGTTGAAAAATCTGTGCGAAGAAAAAAATATACCACTTCTGCGTTCCAAATTGATGTTCCCAATCTTTTTAAAAAGATTGACCTCCCTGTTTGAGTTTCCCCTGGAAAAATATTCTACCATCCACGGAGTGATGGTAGACGTTTTTGGCCTGGGAATACTAATTGTGGGTGAAAGCGGAATAGGCAAGAGTGAATGCGCTCTGGACCTGGTTTCCCGAGGACATAAATTAGTGGCCGATGACCTGGTGGAGTTAAAAATAAAGGGTTCCAGCGGAATAACCGGACACTGTTCCAAAAAGATCAACTACCACATGGAAATACGGGGGCTGGGGATAATCAATATCAAGGAACTTTACGGCATCTCCTCTATCTGTGAGGAGAAAGAGTTGGATCTGGTAGTGGAATTGGTGGCCTGGAAAGATAACGAAGAATACGACCGGCTGGGTCTGGACGAGTTATATTACAATATTATCGGGGTTGATTTACCCAAAATTATCATTCCTTTGCGTCCCGGTCGAAATTCAGCGACCTTGCTGGATGTAGCGGCTAGAAATCATTTGCTTAAGATGCAAGGATATTATTCGGCCAGGGAATTTCAAGAATCTTTGATCCGCCAATAAACCACTCTGAGAGAGAGCAAACAAATATGGCTGCGCGATCTGTAACTTCTTCCCCTTTGCTGATAATCACTGGACTTTCCGGTTCTGGCAAGAGTACTGCCGTCAATTCCCTGGAGGATTTGGGCTATTACTGCGTGGATAATTTACCGATCCCTTTGCTGGAGCCGTTCTTGCAAACCACTGATGCGGATGGCAACCGGCAGAAGATTGCGGTGGTCATTGATATTCGAAACCGCGATTATATAAATAGTCTTCCTCAGCAAATCCGCCAATTACGACAACAGGGATATCCCATAAATATCCTTTTTTTACAAGCCGACCAGGAGGTGTTGATCCAGCGCTACAATGTTACCAGACGTCTTCACCCGGTATCTAAAAATTTACGGGAGGCGGTACGTAAAGAGCGAATTTTAATGGCAAAATTGAGTGAAATTGCCGATAAAATTATTGATACTTCCGGAATGAATGTCCACCAGTTGGGGCAACATATCAAGCAATTCTACAGCACCTCCCCCGCTCAAGACCGGCTAAACATTATGGTGAGCTCCTTTGGTTTTAAATATGGGTCGCCGCCTGGGCTGGATCTGATGTTTGACGCCCGTTTTCTACCTAACCCCTATTTTGTCGAAGAGTTGCGGGAAAAAAATGGTGAGCAAAAAGAGATTAAGGCTTTTTTGGCCAAGCACGATATTGTGGGAAATTTTATCCAACGTCTGCTGGATTTCATTCTGTATCTTTTACCCCATTATGAGAAAGAGGGGAAAAAATACCTTAACATCGGTATAGGTTGTACGGGCGGGAAGCACCGCTCGGTTTATATCGCCCGCAAATTATTCACTCAGTTAAAGGAATCCTATGGTTCTACCTTGTCCCTGAGCCAGCGGGATATTAAAAAGGGTTAAAAGGAGATTAGTTATG
>CAZTWC010000196.1:0-7110 GCA_964617105.1 uncultured Myxococcia bacterium | reverse complement strand
CTGGAATAGTAAAGGGATCAGTTGCCAATGCTGAATGGAAGGAATTAGAGGCCAAAATTAAAAAATACCTAAAGATCTGGACAAAACCATGCCCATAGCAATGGAAAATATCAATTATCTCTGGAGTTCCCTGATTGTGGAGGAATTGGTCCGCAATGGAATTACCTATTTTTGCCTTTCTCCCGGTTCCCGTTCAGCACCCCTGGCCGTGGCAGCAGCACGCCATCCAGATACCCGGGTAAGTGTCTGCCTGGATGAAAGGGGTTCTGCTTTTCATGCTCTTGGATATGCTCAGGGGGCAGGTAAAGCTGCAGTTGTCATTACAACCTCGGGTACCGCTTTAGCCAACACTTTTCCCGCAATAGTAGAAGCCTCGATGGCTCAGATACCTTTATTGATTTTGTCAGCTGATCGGCCACCGGAATTGAGAGATTCAGGAGCAAATCAGACTATAGATCAGGTAAAATTTTTTGGTAACTATTGCCGTTGGTCAGTTGATTTACCCTGTCCAACGGTGGAGATTTCTCCTCAGGTTGTCTTGACTACAGTAAATTTAGCTATCAGGAATGCCTATGCCCCGAATGCGGGTCCGGTTCACCTAAACTGCATGTTCCGCGAACCTCTGGCACCTGTTGAGTCAAATATTAGAGGTGATTACCTGGATGGAGTGAGTAAATGGAAGTTAAGCAGACTCCCCTTTACTCAAAATTGTAATCCGGTTTTAGTGCCAGGCACAAAGATTATTGATGAAGCGGTTAATATTATCAATAGATCTGAAAGAGGAATCATTGTAGTTGGGGATTGTGGGGGTTATATACAGCAGCAGGCTGTGATAATGCTTGCCTCTTACCTTGAATGGCCAGTTCTGGCCGACATCACATCGGGTCTTAAAAGTTGGACTTCCCTGCCAGCAGAGAATAATAAAAACTATATTATTAATAATTTTCATCAGATGTTGGCCTCAGATCAATTACCATCCCCAGACACTGTCCTGCATCTTGGCGGGCCCATAATTTCCAAAAGTTTTGACCAGTTTTGCCGAGCGGTTGGATTTAATAATTATATCCATGTGTCAAACAGTTGTGCAAGGACAGATCATAACCATTTTGTCAGCCTTAAAATAGACTGTGAAATTGATGTTTTTTGCAGAGAACTTAAAGGTCATAACTATTTTATATCCTGTCATCATGTTAAAAAAAGATTAGATCTCTCTGTAATTAACCATTTACAACAAAAAATTGATACTAAAGTAGACAATTTCTTGGAAGAGACCGACAAAATCACTGAACCCTTTGTCGCCCGGGCTGTGACCGGCAATATTAAAGAGAATTCAGGGCTGTTTCTTGGAAATTCCATGCCAATAAGGGACTGTGATCTTTTTTATAACCCAAGAGGGCAAAGAGTAATTATTGGTTGCAACCGCGGAGCTAGTGGTATTGATGGAAATATTGCTGCTGCCAGCGGTTTTGCTGTTGGTTTACAAAAAGCAACAACCCTTCTAATTGGAGATTTGGCATTTATACATGACTCTAACTCTCTTAAAATTCTGGGAAATTCTGATTTTCCTGTAACTATTGTGCTAATTAATAATTGTGGGGGTGGCATTTTTTCTTTTTTGCCCATCAGTGAATGTAAAGAGGTTTTTGAATCCTGTTTTGCCTCTCCTCACAAAACCGATTTTAAAAATCTGGCGCTGGCTTTTGGACTAGATTACCAACTGGTAAATAAAAAGGAAGATTTTGTCTCAGTTTTTGTTCAGAACCAGGAGAGGGAAAAGAGCACTATTATTGAAGTGCAAACTAATCGCCAGGAGAATTACAGTATTCATAAGGAACTGCACCGTATAGTTTTGGAACAAATGTAGATATATTGTCAAATTGAATGTAGGGGCAACCTCTGTGTGCTGCCCGTTATATGCTAATTAAGGGGGCGTGTTTTTACTGAAATTAAAACTGCTGAAGGAAGAAGACAAATGGAAACTAAAAAGGGTAATATTGACTGGAAACCTGCTCTGGACTTTAGGGATATAAAGTATCAAAAAGCAGAAGGTATTGCTAAGATCACTATTAATCGGCCGGAAGTACGCAATGCTTTCCGCCCTTTGACTGTTTTTGAGATGTGTAACGCTTTAAATGATGCTCGAGATGACCCAGAGACAGGCGTGGTAATTCTGACAGGTGAAGGGGACAAAGCCTTCTGTTCCGGCGGTGACCAACGGGTGAGGGGCGATGCTGGCTACCAGGACGATTCTGGAATAGAAAGGCTCAATGTCCTGGATTTTCAACGACAAATCAGAACCTGTCCTAAACCTGTTATTGCCATGGTTGCCGGTTATGCAATTGGTGGAGGACATGTGCTGCATCTGATTGCCGACCTGACTATTGCTGCAGAAAATGCCATCTTTGGCCAAACTGGACCCAAAGTCGGTTCTTTTGACGGGGGTTACGGCTCAAGTTACCTGGCCAGGATTGTTGGCCAGAAAAAAGCAAGAGAAATCTGGTTTTTATGTCGTCAATATAACGCGCATCAGGCCTTGGAAATGGGGCTGATTAATACGGTGGTTCCCCTGGAGCGATTGGAAGAGGAAACTATTTTGTGGTGTAGAGAAATACTGGCTAATTCGTCCATGGCAATTCGCTGCATTAAAGCTGCCATGAACGCCGATTGTGATGGACAGGCGGGCTTACAGGAACTAGCCGGATGCTCTACTATGCTTTTTTACATGACTGAGGAGGGCCAGGAGGGTCGAAATGCCTACCTGGAGAAAAGAAAACCTCAGTTTTCCAAGTTCAGTCGCAGGCCTTGAAATGAATTCTTCATTAAAAACCTGGTTATTGGCATCCAGACCTAAAACTCTTTTTGCAGCCATTTCTCCTGTTTTAATTGGCAGTTCAATGGCTTTTGCCGACAATGGTTTTCATTGGATTTCGGCGCTGGCTGCTCTTCTTGGAGCTCTTGCTATTCAAATTGGTACTAATTTTGCCAATGATTATTATGATTTTGTTAAAGGAGCTGATACTTGTAAAAGATCCGGACCTACCAGAGCTACCCAGGCAGGGCTGGTAACAGCAGAGCAGATGAAAAAAACTTTTATTATGATTTTTTTACTGGCTTTTCTGATAGGCGGTTATCTTGTCTGGCGTGGGGGCTGGCCAATAGTGTTGATTGGAATTCTTGCTGTTGCCAGTGGCATTCTTTATACTGGAGGACCTTACCCCCTGGGTTACCTGGGATTGGGAGATGTTTTTGTTTTTATTTTTTTTGGCCCGGTGGCGGTTGCAGGCACCTATTTTGTTCAGACAGGAGAGGTCACTTTTCCGGTTTTATTGGCTGGGGTTGGACCTGGGTTGATAGCAGTGGCCATATTAACAGTTAACAACCTGAGGGATATGGAAACAGATCGGGAAGCCGGTAAAAAAACCCTTGCGGTCCGTTTTGGTAAACTCTTTACTCGTTTGGAATACTTTTTTTGTCTGTTTTTATCTAGCCTGGTTCCAGTAATAATTTATGTAAACTATGATGGACACCCTGTTTCCATGGTTGCACTAGTGGTGTTTATTCTGGCAATACCTTCTATACAAAAAGTTTTCAAGAGCAATCCCGGCAACCAGGAACTCAACCAGGTTCTGGCTAACACAGGTAAACTGCTCTTTTTTTACAGCACCATTTTCTCTATTGGATGGCTGATTTGAATACGTTAAATCTAGCGGTTTATAAATTCTGTTTACCTTTGACCAGGCCACTAGTAATAGGTGGGGAAGAGTTAACCCAGAGGACAGGATTTTACCTTTGCCTTAATGATAGTGCCGGACATCAGGGTATTTCAGAAATATCACCTCTGCCAGGACTTCACAGAGAAAACCTTGACGATGTATTACAGGAATTAAAAAAAATTCACAAACAGGTAAAAACCTGGGCTGATTTTGATTTTACCAACTTTTCAATCTTTGAGCCTTTCAATGGATCAGGTATAAATTCCCAACTATCTCCATCGACTAGATTTGGACTGGAAATGGCTTTGCTGGATCTAGTTGCAAACATAAAATCATTGGCAGTTTGCAGCCTGTTAAATCCAAACCATAATCGATCTATACCGGTTAACGCATTGTTAACAAGTAAAACATGTCAAGAAGTAGAACAGGAATCTTCTAATTTAAAAAAGCGGGGATGTGAAACTGTCAAGATTAAAATTGGTCGCGAAACAGTGGAAAACGATATAAATAGGGTAAGAGTTGCCAGGCAAAGCCTTGGTGACAAAGTTGTCCTCAGGCTTGATGCTAACCGCTGTTTATCTTTAGAGCATGCTGTGGTCCTGGGAAATGGAGTTTTTGATTGCAATATTGAGTTTATTGAGGAACCTACAGCAGATGTTGCTCAAAATATAATTTTTTACCAGGAAACGGGTGTCAAATTTGCCCTGGATGAATCTTTGATATTAAAATCCGGGAAAATAGAATCACTGATAACAGAGTTAGTTGGAACAAAAAGTCTGGCAGCCTTTGTTTTAAAGCCTTCTATCCTGGGAAGCCTTAAAAAGACAAGGGATTGGACCGACCTGGCTGGAAAGATGGGGATTTACCCCGTAATAACTTCCTGTTTTGAAACTCCTGTGGGTCTAGAAACTTTGGCAAACCTTGCCATGGCTATAATCCCTCCTGGAGTAGCATGTGGTCTGGGAACTGCAGACTGGTTCAATGATAGTAGCTATTCAAGTGAAATCTTCAACTGTGAAAATTATCTGGTTAATTTTGATGATTTGCTGAAAAATCGGCGCAAGAAAGTTGATTTTAGTGCTTTGCAGCAGATTAGTTTGAATTAATATGAATGAATACACCAACAATACTTTATTTCCCCTTGATAATTTGGCAAACAATAAAGGGAATTGGCCTGCAGTAATTTCCCGGAATATTTCAATTTCCTGGCACGATGCCAGAGTTTTTAGCAGGATGGCTGGTCATCATTTGTCGAAATTTGGAATAAAAAGGGGAGATAGACTTGGATTATGCCTGTCAAATAGTCCTGAAATGGTGATAATTTGCCTTGGTGCTCTCCAGTTAGGTGTAATAATTGTCCCCATTAATCCCCGCTTCCCCATTGTAAAAATTAATCAATTGCTGGAAATTGCCTCCTGCAAGATTGTGGTAAAGGACAGCAGTGAAAAAAATTTTAAGCCAGTTGAAATGACTGGAAAATTCAAAGTTATCAGCATTAAGGATGTGATTTATTTAGATGCGGATACTTTATCGGAATACAGGAAATATCCCTTAAAAAATATTATGTTTAATTGGCAACAGGATGCCACTGTGATTTTTACATCTGGCAGTTCAGGAAATGCCAAAGGGGTGCTACATACATTTAAAGCACATTGGGACAATGCTCTTGGCGCAAACCGGAATATCCCCTTTTGTGCTGGTGACAGGTGGATTGCGTCATTGCCCATGTTTCATGTTGGTGGTCTGGCTTTGCTTTTTAGAGCATTATCAGGTGGAGGTGCTTTGGTTTTTGCAGATGATGAGCCCCTGGAAGATGTGATTTCTGATTTATTGGTAACTCATGTCTCAATGGTTGCTACCAATCTTTTCCGGATTTTAAAGGGATGGAAGGTAGCGATAAAGATATTGTCACCCTTGAAATGCCTGCTTTTGGGGGGTGGACCTGTTCCCGAAGATCTGATTATGGAAGCCTCGCAAAAAAAACTTCCATTATTTATAACATATGGGTCTACGGAAATGGCATCCCAGGTTACTACCACTCAAATTGGAGCCCAAAGGAGTGATTTATTGACAGCGGGTAAGGTTTTGCCTGGACGGCAAATTAAAATTTCACAGGAAGGGGAAATTTTACTTAAAGGTGATACCCTTTTCAGGGGTTATGTAAAAAAATATGATATTTTGCAACCTTTTGACAAAGGTGGCTGGTTTAGAAGTGGTGATACAGGCTATATAAATCAGTATGGTAACCTTATTGTAAAGGGGCGGAGAGATAACATGTTTGTTACTGGTGGAGAAAATATTCACCCAGAAGAGGTGGAAAAGAGCCTGCTTAGTATTAAAAACGTTGAAGCAGCCGTAGTGGTTCCCATAAAAAATAGTGAGTTTGGGACTCAATCAGCAGCATTTATAAAGGCTCAAAAGGTGGATTTTAATGTATTGAGGAAAGAACTGGTTAAAAAATTGGCCAGATACCAGGTTCCGGAACTATTTTTTCCCTGGCCGGAAAAGTTAAAAGATTCTGGCATTAAACCGGACCGATCTTTTTTTGTTAAGTTAGTTGAGGAACTAAAATGAAAAATTACAAAAGTGTTTTACCAGAGGAGTTGGTAGGCCTAAAAGATAGCGGCAAACGAGAAGCAATTGAAGAGATGTTTGATGATATTGCCGCCAGGTACGATAAAATGAACCTGGTTATATCGTTGGGGCAGACATCCAGGTGGAGGAAGAAAGCCTTGAGAAATCTTTCTTTAAATCCTGGCGATAAGGTGCTTGATGTTGGTTGTGGTACTGGCTGGGTTGGCCGGTATTTGCATACAAAATATCAGGGCCTTGAATTAGAGGGGATGGATATCTCAGAAAAGATGCTGGCACTTGCCAGAAAGATAGATAACAAATCCAGTTATTTTTCCGGTGATGCGGCAAATATTCCCCGGGCAAATGAGACATACAACTTGGTTACAACTTTTTTTACAACCAGGAATTTTCACAATTTATCCGTTTCTTTAGCTGAATTAGTCAGAGTTTTAAAACCTGGTGGTCAACTTGTTATTCTTGATTCTTTTCCTGTGGAAAAAGGTGTAATGAGCCTGATTAATACTTTCTGGATGAAAAAGATAGTACCCTTTTTGGTAATGCCCTTTTCTGAGCCCTGGGCTTATAGATATTTGGCAAAAAGCATTGAGAATCATGTCTCTACATCACAAATGTACTCTATTATTAATAAATTGGGCACTGTCGATATTTCCATTAAAAATTATAGTTTTGGGCTTGCTTCTAAAATAATTGTCCAGAAATAGAGGATTTAAAGTGGACCCCTTTGTCAAGACAAAGGGGTCCACTTTAGGTATCAATATTTTTCCATGAAAAAATTGTTGTTTGTGGTATTATAGCCATGGCA
>CAZTWC010000195.1:0-7123 GCA_964617105.1 uncultured Myxococcia bacterium | reverse complement strand
CCTTTAGCTTACCTGAAAAACCGGATGGAATGGTACTATTATCCCAAAAGGCATGTTGTGCCTGTTTTTCCCCTGCATGTTGACTTTGAAGTGTCTTCTCTGTGCAACATGACCTGCCCCATGTGTTTCAGGTCCCGCAGTGAATATGACCCATCTCTTTTTGGCAATATGTCTTTAGAAATTTTTAAAAAGGGGATTGATGAATGTGTTAAATATAATCTCTATTCCATTCGCCTTAGTTGGAAAGGTGAATGCACGGTCAATCCTTATCTGGTGGAGATGATCAACTACGCCCGGAAAAAAGGGATAAAAGAGATCTCTTTTATCAGCAACGGATATAGATTAGATGGAGATTTGGCCAGAGATATTGTTAAAGCCGGAGTTGATTATATCACCATATCGGTGGATGGGTTAGAAGAAGAATACAATCGGGTCAGAGATCCCTCCAACTTTGAAGGCACGGTTAAAAGGCTAAAAGATCTACGAAAACTGCGCGACAGTATGGGCAATGGTTTCCCCCGTATCAGGATCAACAGCGTTTGGCAAAAACATAAGGATTTAGCCTGGTTCAATAAGATGTACCAATTTTTCAATCCCTTTGTGGATTATATGACTTTCACTCCGGAATATGCCTATGATCGAAAAGAAAAAAAACTTAGGCCAAATTTCACCTGTCAATACCCTTTTCAGCGGATCACCATTATGTGGAACGGAAAAATTCCTCTATGCATAGCAGATAAAAAATGTGATTATCAACTAGGAGATTTGGAAAAGGATAATATCTACGATTTATGGCATGGAGATAACATGGACAAAGCCCGTAAGATCCATTTACAGCACCAGGCCAAAGATATAAAGTGCTGTTCTGTTTGTGACCGGGCAGTAACCAAACAAGTGGGAAATGTTGTAACAGAATAATCTTAAAGGTATCTTATGAAAGCAAAAATTCTATGGTTTACAGGGATGTCGGGAACCGGAAAATCTACCCTGGCAAAAGGGGTTGAAACAACTTTAGTTAATAAAGGATACTCGGTTAAAATCCTTGATGGCGACACAATTCGTAAGCACTATCCACAAAAATTGACTTTTTCTTATGAGGATATAAAGAAAAATCACGGTCAAATCAGGCAAATGTGCCAAAAATATCAAGACCGTGACTACATAATTGTATCAGTTATAACTCCCTTTAATTCCAGCCGGACCCAAAACCGAATTGAATTTGGCCAGAACTATTTTGAGATCTATCTTCATTCTGATATGGATATTCTTATTAAAAGAGATACCAAAGGGCTCTATAGCCTGGCCATGGAAGGTAAAATTGATAACCTTATTGGCTTTAACTCCTCAATCCCCTTTGAAGAGCCGGAATCACCAGACTTAAAAATCGATACTGGTTATCAAAAAGTAGACCAGTCCATCAATACTATTTTAAAATATTTGGGAATAAAAAAAATATTCTGCACTCTGGGACCGGCATCATTAAATCAGAGAGTTATCTCCCGCCTGGATCAGATCGGTGTTGATCTTTTTCGCATCAATCTATCCCACACCAGCATAGAAGATCTGCCAAAGCAGATTGATTACATTAAAAAATATACCAGCACACCAATTTGTCTCGACTTAGAAGGAGCCCAGTTCCGCACCGGAAAATTAGAAAATAATCTGGCGGAATTGGAAGAGAACTGTTTTGTTAAAATTTATCGTGAACATGTTTTAGGCAATAAAGATGGCTTTACCATTACACCAAAAGAGATAATCACCAAAGTAAACAAAGGTGATCTGATCTTTATTGACAAAGATTTTGTAATCCTGCAGGTAATGGATAAAAATCAGGATTATCTTACCACCTGCGTACGGATTTCAGGAACCTTTGGAAGTAATAAAGCTGTTAATCTCAGCAGATCTATCTATTTACCACCCATTAGTCCAAAAGATAAACAGTCCATTAAAAAAGGCCGGGAGATGGGAGTTAAACATTTTGCTCTCTCATTTGCCCAGAGATCTCAAGATGTTGAGATGCTGAGAGATTTAGCGGGAGAAGGTTCCCATATTATCTCAAAGATTGAAAGTATTATGGGGATTAAAAACCTTCAGCCAATAATAGATGCATCTGATTCTATCTTGATTGATCGGGGTGATCTTTCCAGAGAAGTGCCTTTGGAGCAGATCCCTTTTTATCAAAAAATGATTATAAAAACCGCTAACCAGTCATCAAAACCGGCATATGTGGCCACCAATTTGATGGAAACCATGATTAAAGAAAAACGTCCCACCCGGGCAGAAGTAAATGATGTGGTAAATACTCTGCTGGATGGGGCTGACGGGTTGGTTATGGCTGCTGAAACAGCCATTGGCGATTATCCTATCCTATGCACCAACCGAGTGGCCAAAATTATTGCTCATTATCAAGATTGGTTTGAAAATAAGCAGGATGTAACCAATATTCAGCCCATCTCGCTTTTGCCTCATCCTCATGGTAACCAACTTGTTCAACAGATAATTAATCCGGATATGATCAGTAAATACCAAAACTGCCAGCGCATACCGGTGGATCTGCAGACTATGCTGGATGCCTATCATATTTCTACTGGGTCATTTTCCCCCATTACCGGTTTTATGACAGTTGAACAAGTTAATTCTGTTCTTAAAAACTTTACTCTTCCCAATGGAACATCCTGGACATTGTAAAATCAAATAAAGTTGAAAAGTTAAAAATTGAAAGCAGAAGTGAAGTAGTTCTATCCTATCAAGGAAAAGATTTTGCCTTAATGGAGATTGAACAAATAACCCCCCTCTCTTTTGATCACCTTATTCCTCTTTGGTTTGGAGGAAAACCGCATAATCATCCAGGGGTTTCTAAATTGTTAAACAGAGGTAATTTTCTGATAGGGGGCAAGGTTTATCTTTTTGACGCCAATAACGGCGACAGTATAATGCCTAACCATATTACTGCCAATCATGCCAGGCTACTGTTTGAAAATATGGGCTGGCAAAAAATAATTGCCTGGCATTCAGCCGACTTACCAATTTTTGAAGACCATAAACTTCAAAAAAGCGCTCTGGAAAGTTCTGGCGGTGATGGCATCTTTATTCATCCAATGGTTAAAGGCATGTGCCTTGATAATAAAAATCAATATAGTGAGTGTATAATTATTGACAAATACCGCCAATTTATAAAAAGTCATTATCAACCGGAAAAAGCATTTTTATCAGGATTTGCCTATATTCCCAGATATTCAGGATCCCGGGAAACCGTGTTTCATGCCCTTTGCCGTAAAAATTTTGGCTGTTCTCACTTTTTTGTTGGCAATGGAAATAAAGAGATTGATAATAATCATCAAAAGGAATTGGAGAGGATATTTAAGCAGATGGGTGACATTGGCATAAAAACAGTTTTTTCACCTCAATTTACTACTACAACTTAAATTTTTTAATAGATAGGTTGCCGTCCAAGAACTAGAGATAATCAGGTTTATGTATGAACAATTTAGAATCAATAAAAGAGCGTGCCATTAAAATAAAAAACAGTTGCCAATTTAAATGGGAGCGTGAATTCGGTCAAACGGGTAAAGGTGATTGGCAATTTAACAATGTCCAGGCGTTAGTTATCAATCCAAAGGGAAATTTGTTAGTTTTGGACGCTAAAAATTATCGTATTTGTCAAATAGATCTGGAAACAGATAGTTTTTCTGTGTTCTGGTCAGATCCGGAAGAACAGTATTATGCTGTGGACATGATCTGTTTATCTGATGAAACTATTGCCCTTTGCTGTCATTTCCGTAAATCTATTTTAATCATAAATTCCCATGGCCAAATTGAAAAAGAGATAAATATTTCTAATTACTGTAACTGTTTTACCGGTTTGGCAGAACATAAAGATCATCTATTTGCCTCTGATATGATTTTAGGGAAGATATCGGTATTTAACCGTCAAGGAGATATTATCACCGATTTTGGCAAAGATATCCTTACCTGTCCGGCCAGAATTAAATTTTTTGATAATAATCTTTTGGTTAGTGAACCCAAGGCAAATCGGGTTACCAAGATAAAGCTCTCTGATAATTTTGAAATTAGAAATTATAATTATGTTTCTGATGTTAAATATCCGATAGGCACCTATTTATCAGAGAACAATTTATATATCTGTGATTATGAAAAACGGTCACTAATAAAAAAGGTTGGGGAGAAAAATATTTTTCAAATTACCACTGCTTTTGGAAAAAATATTCATCCAATCTCTATCTGTTACTATAATAAAAACCGGCAACTATTTATAAGTGACTCTCTTTACAATCGAATCTTAACCGCTAATCTTCAAACAGGTATTTAAATTCCCTGACATTTTATAACGGCAAAAAAATGAATCCATTATCTATCGGTTTTGTCCCTTTTGGGGATTCTCAAATTCATGCTGCAGTTCCAATTCTGCGGGAGTTACGCAACAGAGGACACCACACCTATTGTGCTGTTGATGAACAACAACTGAACAGCAAAATGTTGAAAAACATTCTTGAACACCATAACGAAAAAGAGACAAGTTTATCAAAACTCAAACAAATTGATTTAGACCTG
Source organism: uncultured Myxococcia bacterium (assembly GCA_964617105.1). GTDB lineage: Bacteria > CAZTWC01 > CAZTWC01 > CAZTWC01 > CAZTWC01 > CAZTWC01. The sequence continues at coordinate 2,551 of CAZTWC010000195.1, read as the reverse complement.
ATCCTTTTTGATTCCTATCCTCTTCGTGATCAACATTTCCATAAATATTTTAGTTGTTATCCCTATCTAGGAGTTTATGCAAAAGAGAGAGTTAAACTCAGTCATCTCCACATGATGGCCGGCAACAATCTCTTTACCACCGCTAATCTTTGTCAAAAGTATTATAAAAATATATATAAAAATCCTTTGCCCATAGTTGGCATGCCTGGGGCAGATATTTTTATTAAAAATCGTCCTAAAAACCGGAGAAAAACAGTTTTATATCCGGACAGTTCGCCAATTAATGCAGAAAATCGGGTGATTTTTTTTAATTGGCTGGAAAAGGTGGCCTTAAAGCACCCGGAAATAGATTTTATTATTAAAGGTAGATTCTCTGATGAAAATATCTATAATCACTTTCCCTATCAATCATATCAGTCATTGGTTAAGGTCAGCACTCCTGCCAATTTAATAATAAATAATGATTGCCGCCAGACTCACGAATTGGCCGCTGAAGCTGATATTATTATGGGAATTTACTGCACGGTTTTATGGCAGGCAGCAGTTAATAACAAACCTTTGATTCTACTTTCAGATTACCCATATGACCGAGAAAGGGAAGACGGTATTGTTTATCCGCCCAAAGATGATTTTCTTAGCCAAAACAATTTAAGAGTTTCTTATAAAGATATCTCCGCCTACCTGGAAAATCCTCAAATAATTCCCCCAGATTTGTTGCAAAAAGAGATCCCCTACTTTGACGCTTCTAAGAGAATTGCCGATATAATTGAAACTGTTTATACTATTTTTGACCAGGATAAACGACTGCCCTTTATTAAGTTTGATTTTGAATACAGTGAAGACAAATTGGAACAGGAATTGCTTAAAATAAAGGAGAGTGTCAGAGATATAACTTTTGAACAGTTAAAAAATGAGTGGATGGTTAAGTGCCTTTATTACAATTCCATTTCCGAAATTTACCGACTTATGGTGGTAATTGATCCGGAATTTAAAGATTATGATTTTAATGATTTTTTAGAATCTATAGATTGTTATAATCAGGTTATAAAAAATGCCTCCACTCGGCCCCTTGAAGAGATTTATTCTTTTATCCGGCACCATAAGATATCTGCTTTTCAGCAATGCTGCCAAAGATTTTTCAAACCTGAAAATATGGATACTATCTTTGATCCTTTTCATGTTCTTGACCGAGATTTTATCCGCTTTGGCTGTTACGCCTATTTTGCCCTGCTGTTTGGTAGTGATGAGAAGACAGCCACGAAATACCTTCACAACTTGATTGATAAACATCTATATCAAAATGGGGTGAAAACCGATAATCAAATAGAGTTAATGGATGATTTTAATAAGATCAAAGAACAGATAGGAATTGAATTTACCCAACAGATATTGAGTACCAATTCTGATCATAAAACTATAAGATGCATGGTTGACGCATTGGAAAACTCTATTGAATCCAAGGACGATTTTTGGTCCACTCAAATGATCATTTTGGAGACAATGGAAAAAGATGGTGACTTTACTCAGGCCAAATCAAGAACAGAAAAGTTATTATCAAGAAATGATATAGCCAAGAGGGAAAAAATCTATTTACTTTTTAAACAGGCTAGTTATTTTGAAAAAGATAACCAATTGGAGAACTGCGCCGCTCAACTGAGAGAATTGCTCAGCAATAAAGATATTCAGCCCCATATCCATTTTCTATCCCTCTATAAAAATGGCAGTGTCTTGGAAAGATTGGGGGCATATGATTCGGCAGTAGAGATGTTTCAACAAATGCTTTTCCTGGTTGAAGAAACCGGTCATTTTATTGAAGAGAGATATATCTTTGGCGCCCACTATCACCTGGGATTTATTTATCATAAACTTGGGTCTAATATTGATTGCCAAAAACATCTCAAAGAGTGTCTGGCAATGTGCCCTGATCACCAGGCAGCCCGACATCTAATAGATTCCTTAAACTTTTAGTAAGAGTTTTTATTACAAAAAAATGGGACGCGGACAAACCAAAAAATATTACCGGCAGATGAATCCCGATTATGTGGAGGGGACACTGACTTGCCTGAAACCAGAGTTTATCAGACAAAATATAAACATTGATTTTCCCTTAGTGCTTAATATCGAGCCCACCAATTCCTGTAATTTAAAATGCTGTTGCTGCCCAAGAGATAAGACTGCCAAATTGCAGGGGACCAATTTTTTAAGTCTTAAGAGTTTTAAAAAACTGGTTGATGAGGCTAGTCAATACCCTCAACTAACCATGCTTAATCTCCACAAAGATGGTGAGCCTCTACTGCATAAACAATTGCCGGAGATGGTCCTATATGCCAAAGAGAAAAATGTGGCCAAAACTATTCATCTCAACACCAATGGAACTCTTCTGGACACAAAACGGGCATTAAAACTCCTTCAGTCAGGAATAGACGATATTACTATCAGTGTTGATGCTGCCTATCCAGACACCTATTTTAAATTAAAGGGAAGAAACCACCTTGATCACCTGAATCAAAAAATTGAAGCCTTTTTTAACTGGCGTGACCAACTGGGAGCC